>CAZMCL010000018.1:0-13280 GCA_964564375.1 uncultured Methanoregula sp.
CCGCATGGGATAGGCGCCGGTCTTCAGGGTGACGCGCTTGGCGCCCAGGCCGCGCAGGCGCCGCACCTCCTGGTAAAAGCTCTCCTGATCCACGAATCCCAGCCGCGAGTGCCGCTCGAACTCTCGGATCGAGCCGTCCCGGAAGGCTTGCTGCACGGCGTGGCTGGAGGGATCGGGCGTGATCAGATACCCGCGGCTCTGTAGCTCCAGGGCGCGCTCCAGCGAATCGACCTTGATCTCGCCGCCGATGCACTTGGCGCCCTGGCCCCACTTGAGCTCGATGGTGTCAAGGTTGTGCTTGCTGGCGACATATTCCGCAGTTCCAAGCCGGGTATCCTCAACATTCATCTGGACAAGGATCTCTCCAAAACCTTCGTGGAATTTCCGGTACACGTTGATACGGCGGTCCATTTCGGGAGATTCAATGACTTTCCCGTTGCCATCGCGTTTCAGGCCCGGGTCGATACCGCAGACGTTCTCACCGCATACAAGGGTGATGCCGGCGATTGCCGCACCGATTGCAAAGTGTTCCCAGTTTACCCGGGCAATTTCTGTTGAACCAAGGGCACCAGTAAAGATCGGAACCTTCATCCGGACTTTCTTGTCCCATCCGTACTCGGTCTCGGTATTAACGGAGGAGAAAACCGCTGAGTCCGGGCCGGCTTCGACACCTTCGGGGAGTCCCTGTGCGCCAACCGCATATCCCTGGATGTTGAGATGGGAGTAATCGATCGGGTAGTTCTTGTCAGCACCTGCGGTGATCTCACCGAACGGGCCGGGGTACAATACTTCCCTGCCACGGAACGATGATAACCAGATCTCACAGCTGCCTTTACATCCGTCAATGCAGCGGGTACAGATCCCCGAGCACGGGGCAACATCCCGTGAGCGGTTGACGGTTCCCGTTGCTTCGTTAGCATTAGGCTGTCTAAGATTCATGAATACACTCCATGGAAATTGAAAAATTTCCTTCGAAAGTACGAAGGGAACGTCTGAGCGATAAAGCTTCTCAAACTAAGTTTATTTAAAACTCCTTCGCTAATAAGCGCTTGCTTTCCACCCCATTATAATGCTTCCGATTTGAATTGATAATGGAAGAACATTTCCATCTATTTTTTCCCCAAAAACCGGGTTAAAAATGGATAATTGAATAAAAAAGTGTAAGATCCCAAATTTTTCAATAATCAGATCCTGATGATTTCGTATGCGCTGCTCCCCATACCGATCTCCTCGGCATACTGCACCTGCTGATACCCGTTGGTATTTTCATGAACACCCTTGAACTTGTCCCCGCCCGGGTGGTGATGGGCTGAAAGGAGCGAATCGGTGTATCCCTGCTGTTGGTTCACGAGATCAAAACTCGCAGCATCGATAGCCACCGGATCGGTTGACGCAAGGATCCCGATATCCGGAACCATCGGGGCGTCACTGAACGGGAAACAGTCACAGTCAGGAGTGATCCGGATCAGGAAGTTCATGTATCCGACTTTATTCTCCTTTCCCTGCACTGCCCCGTACGCATATTCGACCATCCGCTCCATGAACTGCGGGATCTCGGTCTCCCAGTCAATGTCGATGGCATGTTCGGGGCAGGTGTGCATGCATTCGAAGCAGCCGATACAGAGGTTCTGGTCGATTGCCGATTTTTTCAAAACAACACGGATCGCGTTTTTCGGGCAGACTTTAATACACGCTGCACAGCCGGTACATTTCTCCGGAATCGTGAACGGCCGGGCATTATGCTGGGCGCGTTTTCCTTCGGGTGGGGCACAGCCCATCGCAAGGTTCTTGAGCGCCCCGCCAAAGCCGGCAACGATATGTCCCTTGAAATGGCTCAATACAATTAAACTGTCTGCTGCTGCAATATCCCCGGCGATCGAGACCTCCTGGAAATGCTTTTTATTGATGGTTACCTTCCGGATATTCTTCCCGTTCAGGCCATCGGCAATTATGACCGGTGCCCCGGCAACTGCGTAATCGAATCCGTGGAGCACTGCCGTTTCGATATGCTCCACCGCATTCGAGCGGCTGCCAAGATATAACGTATTCGTGTCGGTTAAAAACGGCAATCCCTGACAGGCTTTAACCTTCTCCACCACCTGCCGGACATATACCGGGCTGATGAACCCGTCATTCCCTGTCTCACCAAAATGGAGCTTGATTGCCGTTTTATCTCGTGATGCAATGAGATTTGAAAAACCTGAACAATCGAATAACCGTTGCACTTTTGCGGTGGTGGATTCATGATCTGCAAATGCTCGCAGGGAAGCAAAATAGACTGGACTCTTTACCATACCTCTCCTCAGGTCATTAGGTAATCGCCCGGAGTAGTAGAAGCCATCGGTCGCCGGTCAGACCAGCGTGTCAAGGTTGCGCACGTTCTTCCGTGCCTTGTTCTGCCGGTTGATGCCGGACGCCCGCTCAAAATACTGGGTTGCAGTAATGTCCTTTCCCAGCTCTTTCATGCATATACCAAGGCTGTTCCATGCATTGGCCTGATTGGGATTCTTCTCCAAGATCTTTTCAAAAATGACGACCGCGGCTTCAATATGGGTATGCTTATCCCGCAAAACTCCAACCCGCTTGAGCATGTCAGCGTAACTATACAGGAATTCCTCGTTGTCAGGTGCAAGTTCCACGGCCCTTGCAAGACTCTTCAGTGATTCTGCATCCTGGCCCAGCTCGCGGAGACATACCCCGCGATCATGCCATGCAGCAGCATGCGCAGGGTCGATCTTGATTGCCTTATCAAAATGAGGGATTGCCTCTGCATATTTTGCTTCGCGGTAAGAGAGCCGGAGCCCTTCACGGTGGCTGGATTTTCCTTTCCCCATCAAACGACCGAGAACTTTTCCCGATGACTGCACAGGATCCGTGGTGACCGCGGTCCCATACTGCCCGGATGTTGCCTGCCGCAACAGTTCCGGGCCGAGTTCCCCGGTGATGTCACGGATCGTCCCGATAGCGGCAATGAATGCCCCCCTGGCATCATGGAGCGCCTGGGCCTTCATCCAGAGCACCCGCTCGTTGCTGCCATCTGCCCGCGCAACGGTCCAGGCACAGATCGTGCTATTCTCCCGGCTGGTGATGGTATATTTATGCCGGGCAATAGCCTCGTCTTTCTCAAAGACCAGCTCGGTGAGCATTGGGGATGCCCTGCCAAAGAACGGAATGGCATGGGCACAGTCTCCCTTGCCGAGTATATCCTTTGCCGCGATCCCGGTCAGGTCAGCCATTCCCTGGTTCCATGCAATGACCCGAGCCTCGCGATCGATGGCATAGGCAGCATTGGGAAAGAAACCAATTGTCTCCTCCAGCAGTTTTTGTGAGGTCCCAAGCGACCTCCCGACCAGCCGCCGTTCCGCAGCCTGGTTGATCATGTGCACGAGTTCCCGAAACTCCGAAGACGGGCTCTCGCCTTTTTTCAGGAAAAAGTCCGCGCCGTTATTCAGTGCTTCGATGGCTGCATGTTCGCGACCTACACCAGTAAAAATGATAACGGGCGTCGTATCCCCTTTTGTCCTGATAATCTTCAGCATCTCGATTCCCGATATCTCGGGAAGGGAATAATCAACAACAAGGGCATCGAACGTTGAATCCGAAAGGATGCCCAACGCTTCCTTTGCTGAAGAGGCCGTCCGGACTTCCATGTTCCCGAACCGTTCAAGAAAAATCCGGGCCGAATCCAGCATCAGCGGCTCATCATCGATAACCAGAACGGACTGCATCAGGTATCTCTGAGTAATTGAAGTATTTATAATAAGAAAATGATGTTGGTTATTCCCGCTCGCCCAGCTGGCGGTCGAGCTTGAAGAGGTGGTCGGACACATCACCGGCCATTTTAATCTGTGCGAGGATATCCCCGGCGCTTGCCTCTTCCTCCACCTGTTCTTTGACAAACCACTGGAGCATCTCAAAACTGGCATGATCTTTTTCCTTTGTCGCGAGCTCGACAAGGTTGTGGATCATTGCTGTGACCTTCTGCTCGTGGGAATAAACCTCTTCAAAGACATTGCCGGCCGAATTCCATTTACCTTTTGGTGCCTCGATATCGCCAAGGGTGACCTTCCCGCCGCGGGCAATGATGTGATCATAGATCTTCCCGGCATGCATCAGTTCCTCTTTGGACTGGACCTGCATCCACTTTGCAAATCCTTTCATGCTGGCACTCTCGAAATACGCTGACATGGCAAGGTACAGGTATGCCGAATAAAACTCGCGGTTGACCTGCCGGTTGAGTGCATCTTCCATGGCTTTTGAAAGCATCAGGTTACCTCCAATGCATGGTTCATTGGTTTTGCCTTATATAATCCTTTGTCAGCCGCCAAACGCAATGACTGTAAAAAAGCGTGTCTGATTATTACTGTCGCCGCATCTTCTTTGCCTCGGCCTGCATATCGAGGATGATCTCGAGTTCAAGGGACTTGCCATAGGCAACCTGCGCCTCGTCGCTCCGGTCAAGTTCGTCAAGGCAGACCCCCTTGATGTACCATGCCGTTGCGTCATTGCCGTTGAGGGTGGACGCCCGGGTGCTTGCTAGAAGAGCATCTTCGTACCGTTCAAGATTATAGAGCACAACGCTCTTCTGTGTCCAGGCATCGGCATAATTCTGGTTGAGCGAGATTGCCTTGTCGCAATCGGCCAGCGCTTCCCTGTACCGGCCGGTGTCGGCAAAGGCCGATGCCCGCAGGTACCAACCTTCCGGATATTTTGGATCCAGCGTGAGGGCTTTTTCATAATGTGCGAGCGCTTCCTTGTACTTGGTCCGCTTTGCAAGAGCCCTGCCCTTTTTTAACAGTTCGACTACTTCCCTCAAGACCATATCGTCACCTCAATATTCCTAAAAGCAGCGCTCATGCCTTGTCCTCCCAGGTATCCGTAATCAGATCGCCGAAGATCCTCTTGAGCGCGTTTTTCTCATACTTCTCCTTGTGCTCGTGCGCCGCCAGCAGGTGCTTTGGCTCCTCCCAGACAAACCAGTCCCGCATCGTCATGTAGGATATGAGGTTGTCCGTGACAAGGACCCCCACCTTGTAAAGATCATAATAATAGTCAAGCGTCGGCGGGTCCGTCCATTTCACCGGCCCCAGCGGTTTCTCGATGATGGCAAGCATATTATCCCCGAACACTTTCGACTGGTACCACGCTGTATGGGTCCAGCGGGTGGTGAGCATCTCCTTGACCTCGAGATGGTTGAACTTCTTCATCTGGGGGATGTTGATGACCGGCATGAGTTCATCGGCAGGAAGCGTCTTTGCAAGAAACATGTCGCGGGCATAGAACATTGCCTTGCTCAGGACAAAGTACCGGCGGGGAACGATCGTCTCCTGCTCCAACATCTCGTCCATGTCGTTCTTGCTCTCCTTCATGACATGGTAGAGCTGCGTCTTCCGGATCTTGGGCATGCGGTGGTAGACGCTCGCGTTGATGATGGCGTTCCACGGGAGCTCGTTCAGATCATCGTTGAAGTGTGAGAAGAGGATGAAGAGCATCTGGATGAGTTTCTTGACGGGGAGTTTATTTTCCTTCTTTGCCTCGTCCTTGAGCGCATCGAGATAGATCTGGCGCATGCCCTTGTAGACCGACTCCTCATTGTACGAGCAGACCAGATACTTCCCTTTCTTCGCCGCCGCCCCTTTCATCATCAGGTGCGTGCATTGCTTGGCGATGACGAAGTCTTTCAGGAGCCCGACATACTGGGCCGGGAAGATGATGACATTCTGGTCAATGTCATAGGTATACTGGTCAACCAGCGTGCCGCCCGGCTCAGCGTCCGGCTGGCGTAGAAGTGAGATCTCCGTGTCGAGCGTCTCTTCTGTATGCTGGAGAAAGCGGCGGATGGGTTTCGATAAGGGCATGTCGGTTTTCATGGAGTACCACCAGAAACCTGCTCCAGGATGTCTGAATCAGGGCGTGCTATTACCAGAATTTGCGTCCCTCTCACTTAAAGTATCCTTCAGGAACCGTGCATTGCAGGGAGTGCAGGAAAAATTGGGAAAAAATTGGGGTGGTTGGTGGTTATGCGTATTTCTCCGGCTCGCCATCGAATTTCTTCTTACAGCCCGGAGCACAGAAAAAGTATTTTTTCCCTTTATATTCGCTCGTGAACTTCGTGGTCTTCTCATCGACCGTCATCTTGCAGATAGGGTCAATTGCCATTTTTGGTCACCTCAGATATCTTCCTTTCTTCACTTCCGGTATATAGGTTTTGAGGAGCAGCGAGAGCGAGACAACGGTCACCGAGCTTGCCGCCATAGCAAGGGCTGCGAGTTCCGGCCGGAACGTTATCCCGAATGACGGGTAAAGGATCCCGGCTGCTACCGGGATAAGTGCGGCATTGTAGGCAAACGCCCAGAAGATGTTTGCCTTGATTCTCCCCATCACCTTCTTTGCGAGCTGGATCGCGGCAACCGCGTCGAGGAGATCATCGCGGATAAGGACGATATCCCCGCTCTCGATGGCAACATCAGTCCCGCTTCCGACCGCGATCCCCACATCAGCCCGGGCAAGGGCCGGGGCATCGTTGATCCCATCCCCGACAAACGCGACAATCTCGCCTTTATGCTGGAGCGAGCGTACCTCCTCCTCTTTTCCGGCAGGAAGCACTCCGGCAATGACTGTCCCGATCCCGATGCGGGCCGCGATGGCATCCGCGGTGCGCTGGTTGTCGCCCGTAATCATAGCGACATTGATTCCCATCGCTTTCAGCGCGGAGATGGCGTCCCCACTCGTTTCCTTGAGCGTGTCGGCGATGGCGATAACACCGGCAAACTGTTCCCCGGCAGCAACCAGTACCGCAGTTTTGCCGTCCTTTTCTATTGCAATGATCCGGGCCTCTGTCTCCGGGGGGACCTGCAAGCCATTCTCCTGCAGGAACGAGCGGTTTCCGACCCGGACCTGTTCGCCCAGCACGGTTGCCGACACGCCCTTTCCTCCGACCGTGTCGAACTGCTCCCCGGCCGTGATTGCGATCCCCCGTTCTTCTGCCCTACGAACCACCGCGAGGGCAAGGGGGTGCTGCGAGTTCTTCTCGACTGCGGCAGCAAGAGAGATGAGTGTCTCTTCCGTGATGCCGTTCGGGATGAGATCGGTGACCTCGGGTTTTCCTTTCGTAAGTGTGCCGGTCTTATCGAAGACGACCGTGGTCACATGCTCGGCGGTCTCGAGCGCCTCCCCGTTCCGGATAAGGATGCCGAGTTCAGCCCCCCGCCCCACTCCGACCGTTACGGCGGTTGGTGTTGCAAGCCCCAGTGCGCAGGGGCAGGCAACAACCAGCACGGAAATGAGCGCGGTCAGTGCGAAGAGGGCGGTGGAATGGAAGATGAAGTACCACACGACAAACGAACCCGCCGCGATGAGGAGGACGGCGGGGATGAAGTACGTGACCGCAGTATCCGCGATCCGCTGAACGGGAGGTTTTGACCCCTGCGCCTCCTCCACCATACGAATGATCTGGGCAAGGACGGTATCCCGGCCAACGCGGGTCGCCCGGATGGTGATGACGCTGTTGGTGTTGAGTGTCCCGCCAACAACGGCACTCCCCGCTTTCCTGAGTGCCGGCACCGGCTCACCGGTGATCATCGACTCGTCCACATAGCTCTCACCGGATACAATCTCGCCGTCAACCGGAATTTTCGCCCCGGGTTTTACCAGGACGAGATCCCCGACAACTACGTCTTCGACCGCGACTTCGACTTCCGTTCCATCGCGGAGAAGGGTTGCCGTTTTCTGCCGGAGCCCGGCAAGCGTCCTTATCGCATCCGAAGTCCTCCCCTTTGCCCGGGCCTCGAGGTAGCGCCCGAGCATCAGGAACGCGGCGAGCATGATTGCCGTGTCGTAGAACATGAACTCCTGCGTGAGCACGATGCCAAACGTCCCGAGCACGCTCGCAGTGTAGGCAACACCGGTGCCCATCGCGTACATGACATCCATCGAGAGGGTCCGGTTGCGCAGGGCCATCCATGCCGCCCGGAATATTGGGGCGGCGACCCATGCAAAGACCGGCGTAGCGATGACCAGCATGAGGTATCCGAGTGCCTGCATCGATAGCGGGAGCGGCACGTACATTGCGAGCATGAGCGGGATGCTTACGGCAAACCCGATGGAAAACCGGAGCAATTTGTCATGGAGGTCTTTTGACCGGGCAGCTTTCTCGGCCTCGTCGCTGACTTCACCGGAAATACCGAGATACTGGTACCCGGAATCCTCAATTGCCTTTTTCATATCCTCCAAGGACGTGACCGAGGGGTTGTAGGTGACCCGGGCAGTCTCAACCCCGAGATTCACACTTGCCTCAAGAACTCCCGGCAGTGCCTTAAGGGCAGTCTCGATGGTCTCGACACAGGTGGCGCACATCATGCCGCCGACTTTCAGCGTCACGGTCTGGTTGATGGTATCATACCCGGCATTTTTCACCGCGTTGTCGAGATCCGCAAGAGAGACCTTCTTCGGGTCAAACTCCACGTGGGCGGTCTCCGTGCCAAAATTGACCCGGGCCCCGTTCACATCTTTGAGGCCTGCAAGCGACTCCTCAATGGTTATAGCACAGGTGGCGCAGTGCATGCCGGTGATCTTCAGTTCCGCTTTCTTCTTCTCTGGTTCCGACATAATACCTCCCCGTCAATGATCCCGGGTTCGTTTCACGTTGTTGGATCTACCCTTGTGGGCATATAACAGTACTGACCAAAAACGGCGATTGTTGTCCATCACCTTTAATGTCATGGATATACAAGGTGTGGATCAAGTGTGGTGCTTATGGGCGTTTTCCGGTACGACAGTAAATATGCAGCCCCGACAAAGGAACAGCGCGAGCGGTATATGCGCGGAGAACTCGAAGAGCATGCTTTTGGCGATGACGGGGAGATTGTCCTGATCCTGTACGATGAGGCTGCCTATCTCAAGGACGACCGTGAAGGCGTCCGCATCCTTTTTACCGGAATTCAGGACAAGCAGAAAGTCCATGATGAACTCCGGCGGATGCTTGAAGAGCACGAGCAGAAGAAGCAGCGCCCGGATGAATTCTCGCACGGGAACCGTTAAAGCACCTGCCCGTGCAACAGCCGGGGATTCATTTTTTACTCTGAAGGGAGCACGTATCACGTATGGGAATCATTGGCAGGATCCGTACCTTCTTCTCTGGCCTGTTCGGAAGGAAAGAATATCCCCTGTACGAGACCTGCGCCTTCTGCGGGGAGCGTTCGTATCTCCCCTTTCACTGCGAGTACTGCAACCGGTATTACTGTGACAAGCACCGGCTCCCGTTCGATCACGACTGCAAAAACATTGAGGAGTGGAAGAAACGTCCCGCCTCTCCGCCACCTGCAACCGAAGTGCGGGGAAAACAGTTTTTGGTAAAAAAATGATGGATCTACCACTCGACTGCGTTCAGCATTTTGATAACCGTGTCGGCAAAGGCCTTTGCCGCAGCGGGTCCGTTGGCGGTAACAATCCGCGTATCCGCAACCACCGGCTGGTCCACGAGCACCGCTCCACCCGCTCTCATCTCGCGGAAGGATACCGGGCTTTCGAAATACGTGGCTTTCTTTCCTTTGAGGATCCCCGCCCGGGCAAGCACGACCGGCGCGAGGCAGATCGCCCCGACGGGTTTCATCTTGTCGTGGAAGAACCTGACTATCGGCTGGAGCATCTCATCGTCCCACAGGTGGATCTGTGCGCCACTACCACCAACAATGATGAGCCCGTCATAGGCCTTGGGATCGACCTCATCGAGCGATATGGCGGTTGCCTTTGCCCCCAGCATGCCCGTGCAGGAGCCGCGGCGGGTTGAAGCAATATCGTATCCGATCCCGGCCGTCTTGAGCGCTGCAACGGGTTCAGCCAGTTCCTCGTCCCGGAATTTTTCCGGCGCAATTACGATCAGAATTTTCATAATGTTCGAAGGTGTGTTGTTCCTATTTTAAGATTTTTGTATTTACCCCGGAACCGGAAGAACTGAAAACAGGGGAAAAAATGGGACAGGATTAGCCGCGTTTCGAACCAACGTACTCGAAATCGACAAACCCGTTGAAGGGATCGGTCGCAAGGAGGCGGACGCGGACTTTCATGCCGACTTTAAGCCCGCGCTCTTTCCGGACAACCCGTCCCTCCGCGGGAGGGGCAAGGAGCCGGACATAGGTCCCCTTTTCGGAAGCCCCGGTGACCAGCGCATCGAATGCGTCTCCAATCCGGTCCGCGAGGAGCTCGGCTGCCGCTGCTTTGCGCATGAACCGTTCGACTTTCTTGGACGCCTTCTCGCGGTCGGAGAGCCATGCGGTGAGATCGATTAAGTCCTGCACTGAGTATGGGCATTCCCGCCCGTCCAGCACGGCCTTGAGGATCCGCTGGTTGATGATGTCCGGATAGCGACGGTTCGGGGCCGTGGAGTGGGTGTAGTCCATGACCGCAAGCGAGAAGTGGCCCGTGGGCGGCTGGCCGGGCTCGAGGCACATGTACTCCCCGGGCCCGAGGAGCTTGACGACTGTGAGGGAGAGGTCCGGGAACCGCTCGGGATCCTTCACATGCTGGCGGGTGAGGAAGAGGGAGAGTTGTTTTGCATCCGGGACATCCGGCAGGTGCTCGCCATAGGTTGTTGCAAGTAAGACGATCTCGTCCCAGTACTTTGGGACCCGCACAACCCGCTGGACCATGGGCACGCCGGCTTTTGCGAGAAACGCGACCATAACCCCGTTCGCCGCCACCATGAACTCCTCGATGATGCTCCGGGCCATGTTCTTCTGCTGGACCACGATATCGAGCACTTTCTCGTTTTTGACAACCGCGTTTGCTTCGAGTGTGTCGAGGTCGAGCGCCCCCCGCTCCGTCCGGAACGCGTTCATCTGCTGTGCGGCCTTGTTCTGGAGAATCACCTGTTCCCTGAGACCCGGGGTGTTTTCAATGGTTTCAGGGATCGCCCCCTTGCCTTCGAGCCAGTCGCCGACTTCCTCGTACACGAGCTTGGCTTTGTTGTCCACAATAGCCCGGTAGATCTCACCGGGCTCCGTTTCGCCGTTGGGGAAAACCGTATACTCCATCACCATCGCGAGCCGGTCAACGCCCGGGAGAAGCGAGGAGATCCCTTTCGAGAGCTTGTCCGGCAGCATCGGGAAGGTGACAACGCCAAGGTATACGGAAGTCCCGTTGTGGATCGCGTGCCGGTCGGTCTTTGAGTCTTTCGGCACAAAGATATCAACGTCGGCAATGGCGACTTTGACCTTGATTTCCCCCTTCTCCCCCTTCTCGCAGTACTCGATCTGGTCGAGGTCCTCGGAATCGAAGTTGTCGATGGAGGACCAGAGAAGATCGCGGAGGTCCCGCGTATCTTTTGGCAGGTTCTTTGGGAGCCCGTCAGCGAGAGCGTCCATCTCCAGCTTCACGGTCATGGGGAACTGGGGCCGGAAATCCCATTTCTTCATCGCTTCCCACGCGATGGCTTTCAGGTCTGCTTTTGGCCGTGGCTTCATGGTATTGTGGAGATTCGTTTGAAGGGATAAAAAGGGATGGGGAGATGAGGGAAGGATTGTTTTTAAAAAAAATGCTCTGGGGAAATAATGTTTTAAAACGCTAACGCTCCCGGGGCTTCGCCCCACCACCGGGGAACCCCCTATTGTGATGACGATGTATTACCGGTAACCGACCTCGTCCCATCCCAATGTGCCTTTGTCCCCCAATGGGGGACTGGTGGCGCAAGCGGGGGGCTTCATGTCAATGGAACAGTGAATTTCTCCAAAGCATAACCTCCTTGAATCCTGCTTTTTTCTATCGACTACAAAGTATATATCAAATTTTTCCCCAGTCATTTACTGCAATGATCGCACGAACGCTCCCCCGGACCCCCGCCTATTATCCGCCAGATATGGTGAAAATGAAAGGAGCCGCATGAGCCGCGGGAGGCCGCCGTGCAATGGCATAGACCTGGCCCTGCCGGTAGCCCGGGCCCGCGGCCGGGTGATGGAGATCCTGCAGAACGGCGACACCCCGGCTATGTTCGTGATTGACGCGGACAGGAAGATTTTCTTTGTTTATATCCGGCGGGTCGATCCGTTCCGCGTGACTCCCACGGAGATGGAGGCGGAGAACCGCAAGGTGCTTGCCCTGATCCGGTCGCTCCCTTCGAGCGCCGATATTATCCGGGAGTTCTGGCCCTACTCGAAGTACGGCACGCTCCGGTTATTCCGCGTGGAGGATTCCTGGCTCTTAGAGATCGGCCGGGACGGCCGGCCAATTGCGGAACCGGTGGAGAGGCCGGTTGCGGAGAAATAATTGTAATACTGAAGAGTCCGAAAAGAATTCTCCTGAAGGCATGGGATCTTCTTCAGCCTCGTTTCCGGAAATATCCTGATTCAATCCGAATAGAACGTATAATATTTTTCCAGATAGGGGACTACCATATCACTGATTTTATAACAGGTATTCCTTCCATCCTTTTTAATCACGATAAGGCCATCATCGGATAACCGGTGCATCTGCCAGTTTACCCCGGCACCGGATATCCCGATGGTAGTTTCGATTTGTCCCCGGGTCAGATCCGGATTCTCCAAAAGAAGCTGCAGCAGTTCCCTTGTCGGCTTGTTGTGAAGATATTTCAAAACAACCTGTTCCATTCCCGAATAGGAGCAGGAGTTTTCAAAATATCGGGTATTCCGGGATGTTTCGAGCATTATCACTTTATTTGTGAGTTTCAGGATTGCAAGATGATACCGGAGGGTATTCTGGTTCACTCCTGTTTTCCGGGAGATCTCAGAAAAATCTGTCCCGGGTGTTTTTTTGATAAACTGATAGATCGATTTTCTTGACGCGTTCTCAAGCACATTCTTCTTTGCGATTTTCCGGTAACCAAGATACGTAAACAGTTTGAGCAGGAAAAAGAGCTCGACCGGGAATATGAGAAGCGGGGAGATCAGAAGAGCAAGGTAGATTGCCATAACCCGTGGTGGCAGTTCCCAGAACCCGACCGGGATAAGATCCTGGGGTGGGCCGGTAACCATATCGGGACGTGCCGGTTCAACAGTATATCCCCCCAAATCTGCCGAAACGTGTACGACTGAAAAACCAAGAAGGAGAGATATTGCAGTAATAAAAAAAACAAGTTTATTCATTACTGCATTTTCATATTTTTTAGTTTATGAAGTTTATGTTCCCATCAATAGGAGATGAATGAATAATCCTCGGTCCCTGCCACCTGGTACCCGAAAATCCTGTTCCACCAGGTACCGGGTGTGACACCGGTTGTTTTCGAGATTCTCAGGTAAATGCTCCCATCGATCAGCCCGTCAGCCGCATCA
>CAZMCL010000019.1:0-13164 GCA_964564375.1 uncultured Methanoregula sp.
CCAATCAGAGCTCGTTTTGCGCTCCCCTGAAAACACGCGACCGATATTTGGGCGAATGTGACCGAAAAAGTGTACCGGATCGGGCAATCGGAGGCCGAAATGGGCTGGGTTGGGAGGTACTCTGAAATAAGGTGCGTCTCCTACGATGAGTCCATTTATCAGTTGAATGTGCCCATTGAGACAAAACACTGAAAGCTTCACCATTGTTCCCTCATCCACGCATCGCGGTTAATATTGCAGGTAAGACACAGAGAACAGCCGAATTCTTTTTTATTCAGATTCTGGGTCCAGTGTAAATCAAGTAAAAGCAATTTCATGGATTTCCCCTCAGCAATCCGGCACAAATCGGGTCCGGATTGCGGTGGGAAAATTAGTTATTCTATGCTTGTCGCAACGCCCCTAATTAATGATGGAAAACCGAGGTGCGCCCATACCTCCACTCTTCCTGAACCATGCCGATTTCCCACAAAAAAATTACAACAGTCTTGCTTCAGCGCGTTTGTCCCTCTTTTCCTTGTCACCCACGGATAAGACATACATCGCATCTGAGTCTGACTTGAGGCTGTCAAGAATTGCTGCCACGGATTTATTATGTTCAATATCTGCTTCGGTTCTGACAGAACCGGGTTCAGGATTGTGGGCAGCAACCTTCTTTGATAATTCATCAATTTGTTTTTGATAAGCAACGTTGTTTTTTATCAGTTCGGCGTTCTCTTTTTCAAGCTCGTCAATTGCCTCATTTTTCTGGGACTTCCGATACTTGTTGTCAGAATTCAGCCCCAATACACCGATAACCGCCGTCCATCCAAACCCTATAATGATCGCATGCAACATATTCGTGGCAAGCATTCCCGCAAAAAAAGCACCAAGAAATAAATAAATTAAGGCAGCCTGGTTAAATTGTCTCCGCTTATCCTGGGATATATCATCCCGGATCGTATTGACCGCTTCATTTACTGCCACAAGATGTTCTGGTTTGACATTGGGATCTTTTATCAGCTGGTCCAATATCAGTTCCTCCGCCTCAAGGCGTTTCATGCGAACATCGAGCAATGCTTTTCCATTTGGTCCCGGGAACTACATCACCGATTAGCCCATATATTGCTGCCAATGCACCAACGAAACCTAGAATGAAATAAGTGGCTCCTGCCACAAGATCGGGTGGATTCCGATAAAGCCATGTGAACAAATCGGAAACGATAATTTTAGTGGGTATTCCTGTTTGATTATCTTGTGCAGCTCCGATTCCAACCATTAAGAAGGAAACACAGATGAGGCATGTTATGATGAGTATCTTCTCTTTCATGATTTGCCATCTCCATTATGAAAGGTAAAATCCGTATCCTACCTGCTCCAGTGGTTTTGCCTTTCATAATGTAATCTTATAATATATGCTTATATTTATACTATATCCTAATTTTTCCGACACATGTGAAAAATAGTTTTCGATCCTAAAAGAAAAAATCCGTTATCGTCATATATCAAAGCATTTAAAAAAAATATATGTTGTACAACATTTTTATATCTGGATGCAGCATTGCTACGTATGCCCGTCCACCCAACTCTTCCAAATGCAACAGCATTTCTACTCATTTATAATCTCTCTCAAGGTAACCCCCGAAAAAAAGTGACCGTTCATGAATATGAACTCCAGCTCGGTTTTAACTATTCAGAGGAAGTGAAAATCGGTTGTCTGATGTATTTCTCCCAGACAGAATACATTCAGTGTAGTACGGATAAAAAATCCTTTAAAATTACCGCGAAGGGAATAAAAGCCTGGATTGATTTTGTTAATCGTCCTCCCAAAGATTATGAAAAAGATTTTACATAATTTTTTGAGCCAGTCCGGTGATTTTTTTTTAACCCGCTCGCCTTCCTCTTTATCAACCAACCCTGTAGATCCAGCAAAATCCAGGATATCCATAAGAGCCAATCCAAATAAACAAATCTAATTTTCCAACTCCAGCCCACGCTCACCAAAACTAAATCCCTTAAATGATTGCGATCGAAAAATTTCAACCGGCTCTTGCTCAAAAAATTTCAGCAGGGTCTGCATGAAAAAATTTAACAAACCCACTAAACGAGATCGGCCCGCCAAACGTTGCTAAATATTGCCTCTCTTCTCCGATGTGAAAAATGGAAAAACCAGAGAATTATTCCCCGTTTTCCGGAATTATTACCACTCTGGAAGGTTGGAGGGGATTTCTGGTCGTGTATCTCCGATGGAGAAGGGGGATAGGGGGCGAATGCAGGTCCCCTGATATGATCCCGGCACCGCCGGTACCGGCCCACACCGTCGGAGAAGACCCGACCCCCAAAACAGGCCTTCCTTTCGATCGGCCCCTCCTTACCCCCCACCCCCCCATGAGATCGGCGAATGTAATAGGATTATTAGCGTTTTACAGCACCGCGTAAAATTGTCCGATTGGCTTGAATCGCGGGGAAATCGCGTATTTCCAAAACACTTGTACATAAATAGGGTGTTTTTGCACGTAATTCCCGGGAGGGGGGCCCGGAAAGGGCAATCCGGGCTCGCAACGGGGCCGGATTGGGGGGTGGGGGAGGTGGTTTTTTCCTCCCGTATCCCGCTGAAATGTATGCCGTTATATCGTTATTTCCGGATAGACAACAGGTCTTCTGTTGCGTCCTGCATGTACTGGTGAGAATCAATAACGCCCTGGTTGTAAATTTCCGGTGCCATTTTTTCCAAGATGAAATCCAGGATGAGACCCGCAGCCAGATCGCCCATCTCATCTTCCTGCTCTTTTGAAAAATAATTCTTAATCTCCGCGATCATCTCGTCCTTTCGCTCTTTGGTTAATTTTATTGATTTTTCATTTCGCATATGATTCATCCCATTTAAAATTGCATCAAAAATCCAAATAGATCTCTTTATCCGGTCAAATGATATCCTACTCTTAGTGGATCGCCAAAATAAAGCCCCGTCCGGTCCTTTGCCTAAGCTTAGCCCCTGCAAACCAATTGCAGCCCGGCACAACGGCATGCGATCACCGGCCCCCGCTGCACACACCCCGGGAAAGCAACCGCGTTTGTTGTGAAAAATTCCTCCGTTAATAAAATGTTTTAAAAAGGGGGTTATTGCACAACCGGGGAAGCATGGCCATCAAAGGGATTTGTCCGCATTTCAAGGGAATAGAGGTAAGGATAATTGTTCTTTAAGTATTCCATGTAGTCAAGCCACTGGATGATAAGTTTTTCATACACCCGCCTGACGTCACCGGAAAGGTGGGCGCAATCGGTTTTTGGAAGGCAACTTAAATCCTCACGGCGTTTGAGTTCTTCTGTGAGATGAAACACGGCCCGTAACAGGTCGGTAAATGATTCGTGCTCAAGCAAAACAGGATTTTCCAGCAGCCGGAGCATGAAGTCCCTGTGTGAGGATAAGAATTCATGGAGCGGGACCATTTCAATCGATGAAGAATTAACCTGGTAATCGTAACCTGCGATCTGTTTCCGGACCTTTGCAAATACCGACTCATCCCACTCATTTCCCACAATAAGGGATTCTTTGAGCTGGCCGATACCTGGATCACCTGCTGCAATTTTCTTTATCAGCAGGTTTCCGACCTCGGAAAAGAAGGTCCCGATCACCATATTCATCTTTTCCATTCTTTCACGCCGCGAACGTATTGCCAGGAGTTTATTGAGGACTATTGTTACAAGAAGGACATTGATCGGCAGAAACCCAAGAGAATTTAAGATATAATTTATCGTATCTGACGGGTTTTTCAGGAAAAAAAACTTGGTTGAATAGATACAAATGCTTATCGCTACAAGGACAATTGCCAGTTTTGCCTCCCAGTTGAGTTTTATCATGAACCGGAGTATGGTGTTTAATCAGATAAATCTAAGCAGAATCAACAACGTTTCCGGTTCCGGTCCTTTCATTTTCACGGCCTGAACAACTCAAAAGCTGACCTTCCCCATACCATTGCACGGGTCCCCACTCCATGAACACTCGCGGGGTCTGCTCTCAGTCGCAGGAAGCGGCAGCGATTCCCCGGTCCCCCTACTCACGCCTCCCCTTATTGATCTCCTTTGCGAATTTCGCGATCCCTTTCCAGCGTTTCCGCTCGGACCGGACAAGCCCTATCTCCGCCTTCTCATGCTCGAACGCAAGCTCCCGCATGAGCCGGTGGAAATTCTCAAGCCGGGACGCAGAGAGGACGCCGGCCAGGACTGCCTCCTGCACCGCACACCCCGGCTCCTGCTCGTGCCGGCAGTCCGAGAAACGGCAGCCCCCGGCCAGTTCGAGAATATCCGGAAACGTGTCGGCAATACCGGCCGATGCCGTGCCGATGCCGACCTCACGCAGCCCGGGGTTATCGATCATGAGCGCCCCGCTCTTTAAGATGAAGAGCTGCCGGACGGTAGTGGTGTGCCGGCCTTTCCCGTCAAAGTTGCGGATACCGGAAGTTTCCTGGAGGGGCCGGTCCAGCAGCCGGTTGATCAGCGTGGACTTGCCGACACCCGAAGAGCCGATGAGCGCGATCGTTATGCCGGGTAGAAGGAACGGCCCGAGCCGGGCCATCCCGTCGCCACTGAGGGCACTGACAGGAATAACCGGAATACCGGAAGCGACCGGGATAATTTCCCCGGTGAGCAGAGCAGGTTCGTTTGCAAGATCGGATTTGTTGATCACGATGACCGGTTGTGCGCCGGAAGCGTGGGCGATCGCAAGGTACCGTTCGGTCCGCCGGGCGTTCAGGTCATGACCGGCTGCCGTGACAATAAACACGGTATCGATGTTGGCCGCAATGACCTGGTCGGTGCCTTCCCGCCCGGAAGTTCCCCGCGTGAATACGGATTTCTGCGGCAGGATATCAACGATCGTGGATGAGCCGGCCTCCGGCTGGTGGAGCAGGACGACAAAATCGCCAACCGCGGGAAAGCGCCCGAGCTTTTTCAATGCCCCGGAGATCCCGGTCGTAACGGACCCGCCCTCGATCAAAACATCCCAGACGGTTTTCTGCCGGCAGGCCACGCGGCCGGGCACGTAGGGCCCGGAATATTTTGAGAATGCTGTTGCATGTTCTTTAGTCCAGCCAAGCTGTTTCAGGGTATAGGAATGCGGCTCTTTGCATCCGGAATCATGTTTGTTCATTTTAAAAAACCTGAACGTGTTTTTAAAAAGGTGGCATGCAAAAAGCCAAGTGGTTTGTGGTCGCGGTTGTTACCTGTCATCTCATGCCAGTAACGATCGCATGCTTTTAAGCCCCCTCCGGAAAACCGCCCCTCCTTTCATTCCAGCCCAGGGTACTACGATCCCCCATGAGATCAGTCCCCCGATTGCGCCCAATTAGACATTTTTTGTTCTCTGGCGTGGGAAAAACCAATCAGGGCCCGTATCGGGCAGGAAAATCTCGACAACGCACCCGTTTTTCATCGAATTCGATGCGTTTTTTTAGGAGGTGGTGGGTTGGGGACGGGGGTCTACCGTCAGAGAGGGGTCTTCGGGAACGGGTATCTCCCAAGGGGATCCCGGCACGTTGATAACATCGGTAACCATCGGAGAAACAGGGCTGTAAAAACAGAGGTGCTTTTCGTGATGAGGTTGAATTGTTTCCGGACACAAAAAAGAGTGGGAGGTGCCCTGGATTTTTACTCCGGGTATTCAACACCCGGATACTTTACAATGTATGGATGGGTGGGTTCGGTGATGATTGTATATTGGAGATAATGGTCCTTACTGAAAACATCATCAGGAAAGCCGGAATTCACGGATAACTCCGGATAGTCTGCAGACACGATGAGCCGGGTTCCATTGGAATCATAGAGTTCTATCTTTTTCACAACCCAGGTTCCAGGATCTACCCATGCCTTGATGAGAAAAAACCGGAATTCGGAATATTTCAGATTAAAAGAATCACCGGGTTTTTCCGGTTGTATCTCAATAACATATGCCGGTTGGTTTTCCAGGTATTCCATACCGGAATAACTAATATTGCCTTCCGGTATAATCCGGTTCAGAAGACCCAGGTAATCATGGCTGGTGACTGAATTGCCATCGGGATTTACCTGGGCTTGTATCGTTTGGCTGTTTACCGGATCGTATTCGAGGAACTCATTCGCGTCCAGGATCGAGATTACGCCGGCATTACGGCGTGACGACTCGATATACTCCACTTTATAATTATCCGGATACCTGACATGAATCCTGTACTGTTCCAAAACAGGATCCTGATCGTATGTTTTCAGCAATACCGTCCCTGAATAGTCCTTGATTGATGCCAGATGTTCAGAAAACGACATAATTATTTTATTTCCGTCTGATTCAAGTGTCTGTTCTTTCGTACAGCCGGAAGTAAAAAAAATTCCCAATAAAATCAGAATAATCATAACAGATTCAGTTTTCATATATCCTCCTATGCAGCATCAGGAAACCAGGATTAAGCCGTATAATCATTTGTGCATATTATTAAAAAAAATAATTTGGGGTGATCAGGTTGCATCATACCCGCAATAATGCGTGGTATCAATGCCCCCATTGCCATTCCAGTATGCCCCCGTATTGACATACTGCATGTTTGGTGTGTAATAATTCCATGAAACGGTCTGGCTTGGTGTTTTCCATCCGCTTGTAGTCCTCGTATAATCGACTCTGATTGGAGTGGTTTCAGTACTGAACGAATATAATGGTGGAACATGCAGAAGTGACAGCAGTTCCGTCGAACCACGGAGATCTCTCACATAATATGATGGATTATCCGAATCATTATATGAAGCAGTATACCAGGTTCCAGTTGCGGGATCTCTGAAGTGCATCCAGTATACCCAACCTGCAGAATTCTCAATGTAGAAATAGTATTCCAGGTAGGAAAGACTTGTTGCATCGATATCGAGCACAGTATATGATGGGCCATCATCCCATACTGCAACAAAAGCTCGTTTCTGGTTATCGGTCCGGTGATATGAGACAAACTCTATCGCGTCTGGTGTTGTTGTGTAGGGAGAACGCGAAAGATAAATTTCCATCTCGTGGTAACTGAAATATGATTCTCCATTATTGTACGATCCCTGGGGGTAGATTTTCCCCGTCACACCATTGATCTGATCTGCACAATTACTATCAAGATACCAGGAACGTTCCAGGAAATCACTCGCGGTTACAGCCTTGGAAATCAACTGGGTCTCTCCTGGGGGATTGGAATCAGAATCTATTTGTAAATTCACCACTCTGGACGAAGCAATGCTTTTCTGGGCTTCGCGGATGTCATTATAGTTCATCAGGATATCTTCTGGAAATTCAATGGTCATCATATCGCCATTATCGGATATCTCTACCATATGACTTGGCGCCCAGAGAATGGACACGGGACCATCAGCCTGTACTGTGCCGGCTTGTGAGATATCCGGCATTGCGGCTTTTGATCCCGGCTGTTGATAAATAAACTTCACCGATGATTTAGGGATAGTTGCTGAAGCTAACCCTGCTGATCCATAACTCGTTTTTTTCATTATTTCTTTCTGGGGGATTACAACAAAAATAAACTTAATTTCTCTGTCGTTCACCTCAGGTGTGGTTTTCGAATCTGCTAATGTTTGAAGATCAAAGATCTTTGGCGGATGTACGGGTGCATTTTTTAATTCGTCCGGTGTTAATACCGTTTTAATTCCTTTTGATGCATTTATTGCATCGTTGTACGGTTCTTCCGCGGCACTCACGTACGACACAATCGCCATCGCTGCGAGCATCAGTGCCAGCAGGACGACACAAGTTTTCAGATAGCTCATGTTTTTTCCTCCTTTGGTTTTTTTCCTATGCTTCGCTCACCAGGCATGGGAAAACCTTCATAGGATCAGAAGACAACAATCTCATGCCTACGGGCGGGACCGGGTTCAACGCAAACTTCGTCGCTTGGTGAACCCGTCCTTTCGTTTTTGTGGATCAACCACTGGTCGTCCACAATGAGCCCTTCACATTCCGTATACTTATGTTTTCTGTGACATTTTTTTACTAAATATTGATTTTTGTATAATGTGTAGATGATTATGGAATAAAACGTGAATAGGATTAACCGGTAATGTCCGGAAAAAATATTTACCGAAGTACATGAAACATGCGCGGGAGTAGAGCGGCCTTTTATTGCGCTCGTTCATAATCAAACCCTGTTTCTACAGCATTCTCCCATGGCTCCGTGGCGATCGCATGAGCTGAGCCCCGTCCCCCCGCCCAATTCCTACCCCCAGCCCTTTCCGGCGCTCCACACCCCACGGCGTAACCCCCCGCCACAACGGCTCCCTCTGACGTCTCCCATCTCCTCACCGTCTGGGCACGGGCCTGAAAACAATCCGAAGTTCACAACCTCTGAACATATTGTTCATGGAACATGAACACAGGATTTTTTAGAGAATGAGAAAATGCCTAATACACTTCTTCGTGCGATCCAATATCGATCAAAATAACCTGAGACCGGCGTTCATCAGCAAAATCGAAGACTAGCCGCTGCTCGTACGTAATCCTGAACGACCACAGACCTTTCAGGACTCCGCTCAGTGAATGGGTTTTCAGGGCCGGATGAAAGGGATCTTCTTCGAACTGAACAATTTTTTTAGAGAACTGGGTCTTCAGTTCCGGGTGCTGGTGGACCCACTTCTTGTAGATCTTCTTGAACCGTTCGTCCCAGATGAGTTCAACCATTCAGATCCGCCAGAAGATCCTTTACAGTCCCGCTCCGGCTCGTGTGTTTCCGCACGTTGGCTTTTGCCTGTTTTGCCCGGCTGACAAGAGCGTTGCGTTTTGCGTCGAGAAGCCTGCGGTGGATGATCTCCTGGAGGTACTGCTGGTCTTCGATATCGAGCTTATCCACGTATTCAAGAACGGTATTGATGGATACTGCGTCGGTTCCCATAGGATGTGCCCCTGTACCATAATTGCTCTTACCCTACAAAGGCATTTTGATGGTGCAAGCCGCTGTTCTCACTCTTCCCTTCGCGATCTTCCTCAGCAGAGCCCCGTCCGGCAATTGCCTATGCTCAAGCCCCCTCACACAATCTTTTAATCCCCGGCACACTTCCCACCGGCATAACGTGGCAGGCACCGGAAGAACGATAAAAAATGGATCAGGGGAAACTGACCACGACGTCGTTCTCCATGAGCCGGTTCTGCTGTGGGACCGGTTCGGCAAAGAACGTACCGGATATGCTGTCCTCATCAAATGTGCCGGTCACGTTGAACGAGCGGTACACGATCGGGTAGCCTTCGCCGCCCAGGACTGCCGGGTTGTCCGTGATGACCTGGAAATGGAGGTGCGGGGCGTCGGAGTTGCCGGTGTTGCCCATCAGGCCGATCACCTGGCCTTCTGTGACCGTGTCGCCCGCCTTCACCCGGACCGACCCGTTGACCATGTGGCCATAGCAGGCATATTTCCGGTCCCCGAGATCGATGACGACACCGTTTCCAAGCGCAGTATCAATACTTTTTGGGGGTTTCTGCGTGGTGATCTCGATATCCTGGACGCCTTCTTTTACATAGACGACCGTCCCGCTGCCGACCGCGTAGAGCTCCTTGCCAAACCCGTAATAATTGCGGGCGATGGTCATATCGCCTGAGAAGGCTTTGCCGGTTTCCGGGTCAAGGAGGATGAAGTCCTGCGCATACCGCTGGGGGACCCGGGTCACGTTGAACATGGTGACCTGGGTACGGACATGATGGACCACGGGCGAGGTCGTCTCTATGATCGCCCAGCCGTCGCCTTTGACCGGAGAGCCGATTACGACCGGTTTTTTGTCCTTTGGCACCGTTAAATCGCCCCCGGTTACCACGAGCGGGGCGAGCCCGTCAGCGGAACGGTTGAGGGCGACCCGGTGCATCAGCCGGTCCGGCACGGCGTCCGGGTTCACCACAAACCAGATGGAGATCCGGGGCAGGGGAAGTTTTGCCGTGCCGTCCTGCATCTCGGCCGCTGTCGGCGGCGGGACTGCTGCGGGATAGGTGGTCTGCGCAAGCACCGACGCATCCGGCGTGTAGAGGATCTTCCCCGTGGCCGCATCGAGGACCTCGACCGAATCCACTGCAAAGGGCATGTCTTCCATGCCGGAAAACTCGAGTTCGTAGGCAATGTTGACGCCGTTCGTGCTCCCGACCGGGACCGGAGCGAACGGGACGGTCATCGTGATCGGAGATGCTGCCGCGGCCGGCTGCTGCACGGCGGGGGCCTGTGCGGGCCGGGTGCATCCTGTAGCAAGGATGAGTGCAATGACGACAACAATAAGGAGAAGCGTGTTCTTTTGGGACATGATGCAAATATCCGGTAATATGGTTAATACCAATAAACCCTGCGATTTATTTCCGCCTATATTAAAAACCAGCAATCCCAAAGAAAAGGCAACAGTTTCCCGGCCCGGCTCTTCCGGAGAATCATTTCCCAACATTAATGATGGAGCATTGCCTGACATCTTTATCCGACATTTATTAAAGGTGTCCCATGAAACGAACCCTCATCCTTACCCTCCTCATCATCTGCATATGCGCACTCCTCGCCGCCGGCTGTACTACCCGGAGTACACCGGCACAACAGCCCGTGACTCCGGCGGAATCGCCGGGCGACGCCCTCTTCGCCCGGGGTGAGAATGCGTTCAGCAGCAATAACTACCCTGAAGCAGCGAATTACTACAAGCTCGCGCAGGAGAACTACGCCGCGGCCGGCGACAGGGTCTCGGCCCTCAGGGCACGGGACATGGCGTTTATGGCCTTTGGTGCCGATGCCGATTTCCCCGATAACCGCAGCGTTGTCGAAGCCAGACTGGCAAAAGCCCTTCCGGAAGCATCGGCCGCCCAGCGGGCCGCATGGCTGGATGAGGCCAACATGGCGACCATCCGGCGCGGGGAAGAGGTGCTGTACTTCTGGGACACCGTTAATAATGTCAAGTACCATCACCCGGTCCTGATGCAGCAGGAGAACGCACGGAAAAACCACACCCCGTTATACGACGAATTAATCCCCCTGATTACCGCAAACTGGAAGGAAGGCGCCGGGACGTACGGAGACCCGGTAGCTTACACCGGAAGTACGGATCTTGCGATCCCCCGCGGGGACCTCCCGGCAACCGGCACGCTGAAATTATGGCTCCCCGTCCCGGTCGAGACCGGTTCCCAGACCAGCGTGACCATCATCTCCGTTGAGCCCGCCCGGTACGTGAAGTCCCCGGCCGACACCAGTGCGGACCTCGGCCTCGTGTACCTCGAGGTCCCGCTTGAAGAGATCAAAGATCCCTTCCTCAATGTCACGGCCCGCTACCGTTTTGTCCAGCACGAGCAGCGGTTCGCAATCGATCCGACAAAGGTGAAGCCTTACAACACAAGCTCGCCCGAGTACATGAAATATACGGCACCCTCAGGAAAGATTGTCATTACGCCGGAGATGAAGGCAAAGGCGCTTTCGGTTGTCGGGAACGAGACCAACCCGTACCTCCAGGCACAGAAGATCTACTGGGATGTCATCACAACCCATCCCTATAGCCACGCCCCCCATTTCTGGATGGACGCAACCGGCACCCCGGAGTCCGGGTATTTCCTCACCACGGGTGTCGGGGACTGCGGGACGCAGAGCATGTACTATGCCGCCCTTCTCCGGTCGATCGGCATCCCCGCACGAGCCACCGGCGGCTACCAGATGATCCAGGGCTATGCCGGCACGCACTTCTGGGCCGAGTACTACCTTGAGGGATACGGCTGGGTCCCGGTGGACGTGACCGCAGCTGAGGGCGGGGACTGGTCGTATAACGCAACTCCCGCCGAACTGCAGCGGTACAAGGAGTATTTCTTTGGCAGCCTCGACCCGTACCGCTACGTAATCCAGAAGGATGTCGATATCCCGCTCACGCCCGGGTCAGGTGACGCGGCAGTCCCTCCCTCCGGGTTGTTACAGTTCCCCAAAGTGGTCTGCGACACATGTGAGGACAATCCGATGATACAAACCATCACGTATTCGAAGGTCACGGTTACTAAGGAATAAAGCGAAAACCTTCCTCTTTTTTTACCGGAATGCCGGCGTCATTAACCAGGACAGGGAACCGGACATATCCGGATCATGCTCTGTGCCTGAGCTCCCCTCCCGCACTCCCCGGCCCCACAGCGTAACCCCCCACCACACCGGCTCCCTGGCACGACACGCGCTGTCATCCGCCGGATTGTTCCCGGGCAGCAGAACACCGTACCTCTCACAGCACCCTCTTTACCCCGGGCACAGCACGGATTACGTGAGCGAGCGCAAACGAGAGGCAGATGGCCAGCGGGAGCACGATTATAAACTTGGCGAGCTGGGGGAGGGCAAAGCCTGTAAATACCAGGGATAAGGAGATGAGAACGACCGGGTGGAAGACGTACACGGTATAGGAATCGCCGGCCATTGCCCGGGTAACGGGCCCCTGCGTATTGAACCGCAGGGAGAAGACCCGGAGCATCGCGACTATGATCATCACTCCTGCCATCTGCTCCCAGCAGGCAAAGAGCACTGCCTGCCAGTGGAGCCCTCCCCGGACAAGGCCAATCCCTGCCGGTGAATTCGTGGCCAGGTACAGGAAGACAGGCAGGACCACGACCAGGAGCAGGGCCGCAAGTGTGCACATCTTCCCGACACGGTCGGGGATAGTGTCAAACCAGTTGTTCCGTGCCGCATAGATGCCGATGATGAAGAGGACGATATACTGCGGAAAGAATGGGAGCTGGAGATTAAAAAGCCATGTTGATCCGATCGGCAGGAAGATACGGATAACCGCGGTGACGATCCCGAGGAGGAGCCCGAGAGCGACGATGGAGCCAAATTGCGGAAACGGGCGCGTGGTATGGTCGCCGGGCGGGTCCGGCGGGTGCACTCCGGTCCACAGCAGGTACGAAAAGGTTGCCACGATTAAGAAGAAGACAAACCACATGGGCCCGAGCCCGGGGCCGGTGACCGGGTTCAGGATGGTTGCGGCTGGCAGGGGAAGAGTTGCGCCACCCAGCGTAAGGATAAGCAGGAGAAGCGGGTTGAGGACGAGGACCCAGAAAAGGAGCGGGATGCCGAGCCTTACTAACCGGTCACGGGTGAACCGGGCCCTCCCCTTGCGTGCGAGCGACCCCGGGACAAAATAGGCCGAGACGAGGACGAAGAAGCCCATGAAGAACGACTGGTTCAGCGCATCGATCACGGACAGGATGAG
>CAZMCL010000020.1:0-13159 GCA_964564375.1 uncultured Methanoregula sp.
CCAGTCCACAAACGAGGAACTCGAGACCTCCAGAGAGGAACTCCAGTCGGTCAATGAGGAGATCGTGACCGTGAACGCGGAACTGCAGGCGAAGATCGAGCAGCTCACCGGTATCCAGAACGATATGAAGAACCTGCTCGAGAACGTCAATATCGGGACGATATTTTTAGATGACCGCCTTGCCATCCGGCGGTTCACCCGCGATGCCACAAAGGTGTTCCGGCTCGCGGCAGCCGACACGGGACGACCGCTTGCCGATATCCGGTCGCTGGTCCCGGACGCGGATTTGATCGCTGATGCGGCTGCCGTGCTTGACTCGCTCATCCCCCGCGAGCGGCAGGTGCAGACGACAAACAACGAGTGGTTCCTTGCCCGCATCCTGCCCTACCGCACGCTGGAGAACGTGATCGATGGCGTGGTGCTGACGTTTACCGATATCACCGCCATCAAAGCAATTGAGGCAAAGGTGAAAGCAGCCCGCGATTATGCACAGAGTATTGTTGACACGGTGCGGGAACCGCTCGTTGTCCTGAACGGTGCCTTTGAGGTGGTCTCTGCAAGCCGGGCCTTCTACCGGCTGTTTAAGGTAACGCCGGAAGCAACGGAGGGTCGGACGCTCTTTGCGCTGGGTGACCGGCAGTGGGATATCCAAAAACTCCACGAGCTGCTGGAGAATGTGCTCCCGAAGGATACGGTGTTTGAGAATTTTTCCGTTGAGCACGATTTCCCCGTCATCGGAAAGAAGACCCTGCTGCTGAACGCCCGCCGGATCCCCGGTGACGCGGATTCCACGCAGTTCATCCTGCTTGCCATGGAAGACAGCACTCCTCTTATACATCCGAAAGGGAAAGGCAGAACCGGAAGGAAGGGGGCCTCCTGATGGCTGCGGGAAAGAAGAAACAAAAAGAGAAGGCCCCGGATGTCCCCCGCTTTGGCTATTCGCTGAGGGATTATGCAGAGGAGCAGCTCGCGCTCAAAAAAAAGATTCCTCCCGATCTCGCAGGAAAGGAGCCGGAACAGGTCATTCACGAGCTGCAGGTGCACCAGATCGAGCTCGAGATGCAGGCAGAAGAACTCCGGCGGGCACATCTCGCTCTGGAGGAGTCGCGGGACAAGTACCTTGACCTCTATGATTTTGCACCGGTCGGCTATCTCACGCTCAGCGACAAGGCGCTGGTCGAAGAGGTGAACCTGACCGGCTCACTCCTCCTCGGTGTCCTGCGCCGCAGGCTCATCCATGCCCGGTTCCGGAAATTTATTGCCCCAAAGGACCTTGACCAGTGGGACCGGCATTTTTCGAGCGTGCTCAAAACCGGCGAGAAAGAAAGTTTCGACCTTGAACTCCTCAACAGCAACGTGTCTGCGTTCCCCGCCCGGCTGGACTGCATCCGGATACAGGAGAAGGACGCGAACCCGAAGGTCCGGATTGCGATAAGCGACATCACCCGGCAGAAGGAGGCAGAAGCGGCGATCAGGGAGAGCGAGGAGCGCTTCTGGCACCTCTTCTCAGAAATTCCGCTCCCCTACCAGTCGCTGGACGAAGAGGGCCGGCTCATGGAAGTGAGTCCCCGGTGGCTGGAGACGCTTGGCTATACCCGCGGGGAAGTTATCGGGCGCTTGTTTTTTGACTTCATCGCACCCGAAGACCGTGAGACGGCCCGGGAAATTTTTCAAAAGTTCAGGGAGACCGGTTCGGTCAGCAACGTGGAGTTCCGGATGCAGAAAAAGGACAAAAGCGAGATTCTCATCGTGTATACCGGAAGGATCGGGCATAACCTGGACGGCTCGTTCCGGCAGACCTACGGCATTTTAGAGGATATCACGGAGCGCAAACGGGCAGAGGATGCCCTGCGCATTTCCAATAAAAAACTCAACATTCTCTCCAGCATCACCCGGCACGACATCAACAACCAGCTCATGATCGTGAACGGGTTTCTTGAATGTCTGCACGACGATGTCCGCGATCCTGCGTATGAAAAACAATTTACCCGGATTGCGGATGCCAGTAACCAGATAGCAACATTGATCCGGTTCACCAGGGAATACGAGCAGATCGGTGTCAGGGCCCCGGTCTGGCAGGACTGCCGCACCCTCTCCGATAGTGCGATGAAGCAGGCCCCGCCCGGGCAGGTCACGGTGAAAAACGATCTCCCGGCGGGCATCGAAGTGTTTGCCGATCCTCTCCTTTCCCGGGTCTGCAGCAACCTGATCGACAACGCCGTCCGGCACGGGGGGAAGATAACGACCATCCGGTTCTCTGTAGAGGAACCCGATGGCAGGCATGTCGTGGTGTGCGAAGATGACGGTGATGGTGTCCCTGCTGAAGATAAGGAGCGGATCTTTAACCGGGGATTCGGGAAGAACACCGGGTTTGGGCTGACCCTTGCCCGGGAGATCCTCGATATCACCGGCATCACGATAATAGAGTGCGGTGAGCCGGGGAAAGGCGCCCGGTTCGAGATGACGGTGCCGGAAGGTAACTGGCGGACGGTGAAGGCGCCGGCCGGCACTGCTCCCGCGTCACCGGGCCGGAAGTGAGGCCTCGTCCCGCCCCTCATCCCCCTCCCAAATATGGCAAATATGGGCTCTCCCCCCTGTTGTAAAAACCGGTGACCGGCGCGGGGTTGCAGGCCGGTGGTGCGGGCGGTGGAGAGCGAAGGCTTTCCCCCGGGAAATTTTTAATGGAAGCCGGATTTTCACGACGCGGTCCAAAGCAGGCGTCACGCGTACCCCTGCGCAAGGGGTGCCTCGCTGTGTTGTCCGGGCCCGTATCCACGGATCCCCCGCCGCGTTTCCTGCCCCGGTCCAAAAAATACTCCCAAAAAATCGTTTAAATTACGATCCAGGGACAAAGCGTATATCCCGGGCCGAATGAACATGGATATGTGGCAAACCACAATAAAAAGAGAAAATACTGAAAAGGAAGTGATAACCACGTCAAATAAGGCAAAGAAGGCAGTCGCCCCCGCTACCAAGGCAGCACCCGCAGCAGCGAAGACCGATGCCAAGAAGTTCAGCGGAAAGAAAGCATAACCCCCCGTTCATTTCTCTATTTTTCAAGTGTATTTTCTCCTCTCATAAGGCAGTTTTCACGTTTGGGCCGACCGGCTTTTTTTTATCCGGTGTTTTGTCCCTGGAAAGAACCCGCGGGCAGTTTTTGCCGGGCGTACCTGGTACAGGAATGAACAAAAAAGCCGGGATGTGATATTCTGGCTGTGATGGATCGTTGCTGCAGCGGGCCGGAGATGCGAACGGTTAACGCCGGCGGTGTAAAGCGAAGGCGTCCAGAGGGCCGGAAGTGATGCTGAAGGCCGGGGAAGTGTGAGGAAATGCAATGCGGGAATAAAAAAAATTAGCCGGCCGATGTTTTTCTCAAGACCATTCTAAATCTTCCGGCTATGTATCCCTGTTTGTTTTATTGTTTTTTTGCCAGGGAACATTGAACCGGGTAAGGGAAAGGAGTGCAGAGCGGCTTGCTTTCCTCCGGGTCCCGGTCCTGGATCCAACCTTAAAAAAAAAAGGTTCACTCTTGCCAATGAGAATCCCTATCTGCTTCTGAACATGTCCCAGACTGGCATAATGGCTGCAAGCACGAATACCAGCGCGTACCAGTACCACTCCAGTGAAAGAAGGGGTGCCCAGAGTTTTGCCAGCATCAGGGCAAAAAAGAAGACACTTAACTTGACGAGTCCGATATCCATCCAGCCAAGCTTTTTTGTTTTTTCATTCATCCAGTTATTGAAACCCATTATCTCACCTTGTGCAAGCAATTGTTTCGGGTATATTTACCCTTTTTGCCGACCCCCGCACCAGGGCCCGGAATCATGCCACAATCCTGAACCGGATGAATCGGTCCTTATGATCCTCCCGGGCAGGACCAGTTCTGACAATTTTACAATATTATCCTCAGGTGACGGTGCCGGAAGGGAACTGGCGGACGGTGAAGGTGCCGGCAGGGTATCCCGCCACGAACCTCCATCCGGGATCTTCCGGCACCCTGCCCTGCTGGTTTCAGGGTCCCCAAAGGATCATATGTTCCGGTACTCTGAACCGCGATTGTCAATGGTGATGACAAAAATTACAAAAATCCCGTTATCAATGGTGAGGATAACCCGGTACGTCCCGATGCGGCAGGAATACACCGGCACCTGTTCATGGCCTTTGAGTTTCTTGACACTGGCCTGTGGGTTCTGTTCCGCGGCAAGATCCGTGAGTGCTGCCCGGATCCGCCGGGCATCTTTTTTTGGGATCCCGAGCAGGTCTTTTTGCGCCCTGCGCGAGAGGTGGACTGCGTACACGGTCAGATCCCGTGGGAGTCGCAGAACTCGCCAAGTTCGCGGGTATTCCCCTTCCGGATATCGGCAAGCCCCTCTTCGATTGCCAGCAGCGTCTCTTCGCTGACCATCTGGCTGTCGGTCTGCGACTCCATGAGCCGGGTGATGACCTCATCGTACGTCTCGCGGGGGTGCGCCCGGAACTTCAGGAGCAACTCCTTTGTCTCCTTCCGGATACGGATCGGGATGCTCTCCATATACAGTAGTAGTGCGTTGTAGCATATCAGGCTACTGTTGTATGCATATGGTACGACCCAGGGGCCGGATCTTGGGAGAACGAAGTTGCCGGCCGGACTCTGCATATCACTCCGTAAGCCGGACCGGGGCGCAGCCTGAAAAGAGCGTCAGCATTTTCTTATGTGATTAAAAAAAATTCGGGTCGGGGATCTTCCCCTGCCCGTTTGTTCTTACAGTTTTCCTTCCATGTGGTCGAGGACCCGGTCCCAGATGACGAGGAGCCCGGGGATGATGACGTAGGCGAGGAGCCCGGCACCTAAAAAGGCGCCGGTGATGATGAGTTCGTTTTCCATGTTTTTCATCTCCTTTTTTTGTCTGGTGACCTTCCGGCGGGGGAAGTCCTGTTCTCTTCTCAGCCACCGGGTCCCTTTCGGACTTTTGAGGCAGTCGAAGAATTTCGTTCTCCCCCGCTTTCTGGTCAGTCAATGTTCAGGCCAGTGCCGGCACGGTGTCGGCCCAGGTCTCGACTTTGGTGCGGATGGCGTCGTCCGAGTACGAGGTGAGGCCTACGCTCTCGCGGCCGAAGGTCACGTAGTACAGTTCCCCGTTCGGGTCGTGGCACTTGACCGTGGCCGAGTAGGTCTCGTTTTCCATGTCCCTGACGGCCGTGCCCCCGTGGGCTGCGGCAAGGTCGGTGTCGGCGAGGAGCGCAGCGGCCCCGGCCGTGAACCCGGCGGTGGTGTCGAACTTCGAGGAGTCGTTTCCCACGGTCTTGGCCTCCGCGTCCTGGTACACGACCTTTGCCACGTAGTTCTCCCTGATCTTCTCGACGGCCGGGTGGGTGATGCCGGCGGTCATGTATTCCACGCAGCCGAACGGGTTTGTGGTGAGCACCGATGCGACGATGGCATCGAATGCCGCAACGTCCGTGATCGGGCTTGCGAGTGTTCTGATTGCGGTCTTGACGGTTGTCTTCTGGATAAAGTCTGCCATGTTTTTGTTCCTCCTTTTTTTGTGGTTTGTGTGGAAGATCCGCTCCGCGGATTTCCTCTGGATTTCCTGAGAGGTTTTGCGCGAACCTCCCAGGGGGTGAAGGGGAGCTTTGCCCCCCTTCGGCTTGTCGCGGGGCCCTTTGACATATCCATATAGGATGGGGTGGGTGATGGGCTTTGATTATGAAAGGGAATTTTTGGAAAACCGGGCTTTTAAAATTGGATTTGGGAGGATTGGGGCGTGTGTGGGGGAGCGTTGGAAGGAACAAAATTGTTCCTCCGGGGGAGAAACGGAAGAATGGATGGAGTGTAATTTTGTGGGCTTTTTTCAAATCCCATGATATATTTCAATGGTTTCCCACTTGATGTTGTTTTTTTCAGAGATTTTTTCATTAGCTTCGATAAAATTCGCGATTACGTATCGAGAGATATTATTGTCAATACACATCGGACAAAAACTACTTCCAAGAATGTTAAACCTTTTTTTGGGAGGGTAGATTTGGCAGGCTTTAAATGGGAAATCTTGGCCGCATTTACCTCGTACCATACGGGAAAAAATACTTAAAATGCTTCGTGTGTCATCCGTCATTGCAACTGCAGAAACTCGCAGGACTGAGTCTTTTGTTGAAAATTTCAACCTGATCGCAATTTTTTCAAAATTAAATGTATTTTTTGAAAAATTTTTCAAATTGATTTGGAATGCCTCAGGGTTATAAAAGTGGACTGTGACTGCCTTCTTATTGGCAATCTTCAAGTAATTATCAATTATTTCATATTCTCCCGAATAGAATTCAGGGATTGACGACTCAATCATGGCTTTAATTGAATCGATGGTCAGACCTTTTACTTCTGTCCGTAATATCATGTATGGATGCTCGCCGTCAATTGGCTCCATACGGTTCTGATAAACTAACCGCATCCTCTTTTGTTCATCTTCATATTCTTGAACCGTCTTGACAATCTTTGCAAAAATGAACGTGACTTTCGGGCATCTCTTACGAATATTTTCCAATCCATCTTCTGTCGCTAAATATCCAATTACTTTTGTGATTTGTTTGTTGGAATAATGTTTTTTAAAGAGTTTGCCGCTTAACACTTCGTTAATTTCTTTGCCGTAATTAACGGCATCCGTTAATAGTATGTTATCATTATTGGGATTAATCGAGGAATAAATCAGAAGACGGTTGGAATTCGAATGTCTGAATGGTTTAAGTCTCGAGATCGGATGAAATCCAACGAGTTTTTTCAGATAAGGCTGGTAAAGATTCCAACCTTTGTTTTCTATTACAACAATGTTCGAGGGCTTGTCGTTCTGGATGGTTTTTTGAAAAAGTCCATGAATTTCATTTTCAATCGTTTCAGCCGTCAGATCGGGATCACGATCATCTTGTATAGAAAAAACAGACTCAACCGTTATCTCTGGTTGTAGAATAGGATCCACCGGCTATTGTTACTTAGTAAAAAATATTAATGGTTGTGATTTAATTATCATAAAACGAATGATTTTTGGGTGTTAAACTCAAAAATTAACTGTATGGGTTAAAAAAGAAGAAAGTTTATATCATTCAGCACAATACTGTTAATCGAACAGAACGATGAGCCTTACTTGGAAAGGTTACAAAGATCACATCGTCATCTCACTATTCCGGTCTGTTCGATTTGTGATTGTCACGGATTGATGACCATACCATCATTGCCGCATCAGGCAAAATGATGTCCAGATAAGAGAAGGAGGGTGAGTGAAGTGTCCACGGTGGTGAAGAACCCCCTATCCAATGAATTAAAAGTAGCGGCAGAGATCTACCGCTGCGAAGTCCTGAACCAGAAAGTCTGGCTCGGGAAAATTGTTGAACTCCTTGATGGAACAACCAACCCGAACAAGAAGATCAGTAAAAATACCATCTCGGCTGCTATTGATACGCTCTTTGACTGGGGCATCGTCAAGGCGGAGTATGGAGCAACGGAGAAAGGCAGAGCTGGTCGCCTGTTGATGATCAGCAACGAGGCCAAACCTACTATCAAGGATCTCTATGAGAAGTACTGGAAGGACCTGTAATCCGTAAACATGCCCCCTTCTATTTTTCCCACGTATTCCTACACGGGAATCACGGACCAGCAGGAAACTGTTCTTTATCACATCTCGATGTATTCGGAGGGATTTCTCCGGTTCGTTTCCCGGAAAATCCGGAATTATCCCTCTCACGGTGTGGATCATTCTGTCAGGATTATCCAGTCAATCAATCACTTTACGAAGAATTGGGAGATTAACCTGACAGAAGATGAGAGATTTATCCTTTATGTGGCCGCATGGCTCCATGATATTGGCTGTATCAAAGAGCGGGATCCCCACAATCTTCTTTCTGTTGAGATCCTGATGAGGGATTACAATACCTGTAATTATCTCGATAATATCGATAGCAATCTCCTGAGGATTTTACGGTACATCATTGAAAGTCATTCCAAAAGTCACTGCAAGTACAGCATTGATGAGATTCCGGAAAAAACCGGAACCGTACGGACCCGGCTGTTATGCGCAATCTTCCGGCTGATGGATGCGTGTGAGATTACCAAATACAAATGCCCGGCCCAGGTTTTTATTGAGATTCAAAACGATCTAAAAAATCCTGATGGAACCCCCGATACCAAAGCAATTGAATTCTGGGAAGGTCACATGAACATCAATTACCTGGGATTTGCCAAACCGCATATCGATATCTTCATCAATAATGTTCCAAAGACCGCATTCATTATCGAAGGATTAAATGAGGAGATCCGATCGGTCGAGAAAATTTTCCGGGAGAACGGGATTGAAGTACCGGTTGTTAGAACGGACGAATAGATCCGAGTATTAAGAAAACAACTGAACCGCGTAGTATTTCCCGCCTTTTTGAAAAACACCTATCGCACTGGAACGATAGTTTCTCCGTAAAATATTCTCACGATGTCCATCACTTTTCATCCAGATTGTAACAAATTTTTGAGGAATGTTATCCTGACGCCCAAACCTTCTCCCTCGTACGGTTCCGAGGGACAGAAATGCAATATTTTCCCCACATGTACTGGGGCATCCCGAATGAGAAAAATTTCGGGCAATTTCTTTTGCTCGCCGCTGAGTATCGGAATACAAGGTATCATCCCATGTCAGTGTGGAAATGTTGTGTCGCTGCCTGATTTTATTCAGGGAACTGAAAATGTTCCTCTCGATCTTGATATTTTTTCCATAATGGACGTGGGGATGGGGATAACTAACCTGCCTTCGGGTATTCCGTCCTTTACTGGGTGAAAGATTAATTCTCCCTCGAATATTCCGATATAACTGTTTCAACGATTTCCTGATGTTGAAAATAATTTTTGGCTGTCCTTTCCCTGTACTATATCGAAGGAAAAAATATGCAAGTCCAATAACAATCAATAAAACGACAGATTCATAAAAAAACAAACTGAAAAAAAGGGCAATTATTGAGAGAGCCAAAAAAAAGCCGGCTGTGATTACAATATATTTCACATGGCGGATCTCCATCATATCATTTCCACCACCATTTTATTCTCCCGCCACCTGCTTCACCACCGCCCCCGCCAGCCGGCCCTGCACTCCCGCCCTCTCTTTCAGCCGCGATTCAAGGGCATCGCACAACGCCATCAAAGCGTCAACCTTCGCAACAATGCGGTGTTGTTCGGCGAGCGGGGGGAGGGCAAGCATAGTACGAGCAAGTTCTTCAGTATTGATATTATGAACGCCAGTAGTTGTTTTGGCAGATAAGAAAAATTGATCCCTCACATTTTGCGAGGATAACGCGAGAGCGAGGAACTCAGAATTTACTAAAATTGGTCTTAATCTGATCAAGTATGAGGCAAACGCAACAGACCGATCGATATTTTTTGCTACTGCACATTTTCCAACCAGATCTCTACTACCATTCGATCGGATTGTGAGTAGATCTCCATTTTTAATTTTGTGAGTATCAATTTCATCCTTTATTTGCAAATATTTCATATCATTGAAGTTGAGTATTCCATTTCCAATATTAGGTATTCGGATTACGGGAATCCCTCTGAATTGAGGATCGCTTTTTTCTGATGTCCCATATCGAATATCTGCTAACACATCCCCCAATCGTACCCATATCCAATGATCAGGTAGTGTGTGCAATTTTGGATTTTCAAGAGGGCGAATTACAATTGGTTTTCCTTTAACAACTTGTTCTCGCTCCTTTTTTATCCGAGAAAACAACTCATCGGCAGGCTCATCTTTTGGATTTTGTGTACGCAACCGCCCCTGCACCGCCAGCTGGAGAATCGTCTGCCGGAGCACCGCCACATTCTCCGGGCAATCCAGGATCAGATCGAACGCATCGCACACCTGCGCCCACTGCGCCTCAAACTCCTCCGGGCTCTCCGCGTTATGCAACCCCGCAAGGCTCGCGGTGCCGAGTTTGAAGCAGCCCGCCCGCTCCTGCTGCTGTCGTGCTTCGAGCTCATCACAGAGGGCCATGAGCCGGTCGACTTTGGCGACGATGCGGTGCTGCTCGGCGAGTGGGGGGAGTGGGAATAAAATGTGTTTTACTTCTTGACCGGAGACTTCTTTGAATGTAGTTCCGGATGCCTTCGCGTCAATTTCCTTCGCCGCTGATACTAAAAAATAGTAAATGTACTCACTCATTTCAATGACATAAGGGACGCATGATTTGAATCCCTGATTTGTGGATAATGAATTTGATGCGATTGCTACATATCCAATGGGGGCTCGACTTGAGAAAAGAACGGCTCCTTTAGGGAGTAGTTGAGCTGAACTGTCTTTTAGCCCATCTTCTGAAATGTCTTTTTTCCCTCTCCCTACGTATTTATCTTTATGTCGGTAAAGGTCGGCAGGAGTAAGCCATGGGATCCCGTGTGTGACATAGTATGCGGGATTTGTTGTCCGAGGTGTCCCCCCCCCGACAACTTGACCTAGTTCTCCAAAACGCATCCATGTCCAATTTTTAGGAATTTGGTATGGAATAGCTGTTTCTGTTATAGGGTCTAGAGATTTCTCGTTCCTTATCTTCCCTGCATTAACTAACCGCTCTTTCTCTTTCCTAATATTCTTCGCTAATACACTCGCCGGTTCATCCCCCGCATCCTGCGTCCCGAGCTTCCCCCGCACAGCCAGCTGCAGTATCAGTTCCCGTAGCCGGGCGATACCCTCCGGTGCAGTGGCGAGCGTGGCGAAGTGCTCGAAGAGAAGGTTATCAGTCATGGCCGGGTTCTTGGGTGTTGGATTCATTGTCTAACTTCCAAAAAATTATCCAACATTGGTCCAACTCTTATCCAATGATCTCAAAGGATAATCTCTCATTTCCCGATTTGGCGCGATAAATACGGGAAAATTTATCCAACAGTTAGACAATCGGGCCATCATTTCTTTTTCCCGGAGGAAGGTGTCCCGAGCGATGCCATCAGTTCCCTCTTCAGCTTCTCCCGCGTCTCCGCAGCCTCCGCCCGGATCCGCTCGTATTCGCGGAGCAGTTCCACGGGATCGCCGAGCTCGTCCGGCTTCACGTTCGGGTTCTTGATGTCGAGGTTGAACCCGTTCGCGATCACCTGCTCGACCGGCACCCGCCAGGCATGCTCGTTCTCGGTGCGGTTCGTCCACCACTCCACCTCGGGTATGAACTCCTCGATTCGGATCGGCTTGGTCTTGTTGTACGATTTGACGCCCTCGGGATAGGTGTGCTCGTAGTACCAGATCTCTTTCGTGGGTTTGCCTTTCTCGAAGAAGAGGAGGTTCGTCTTGATGCTGGTATAGGGAGCGAAGACGCCGTTCGGGAGCCGGACGATCGTATGGAGGTTGCACTCGGTCAGGAGTTTCTCCTTGATCCGGCTCTTCACGCCCTCGCCAAAGAGGGTGCCGTCCGGCAGCACGATAGCCGCCCTGCCGCCATCCTTCAGGAGGTGCATGATCAGGACGAGGAAGAGATCTGCGGTCTCCCGGGTCTGGTACATGGACGGGAAGTTCGTCTCGATCCCGTCCTCCTCCATGCCGCCGAACGGGGGGTTGGTCACGATCACGTCCACCCGGTCCCGGGCCGAGTAATCCTTCAGCGGCCGGGCGAGGGTGTTGTCATGCCGGATCTGGATCGGGACATCGATGCCGTGCAGCATCATATTCGTCACGCAGAGCAGGTGCGGCATCGGTTTCTTCTCGACGCCGTGGATCGAGCCCTGGAGCAGGTCCTCGTCCTTCGTTGTCTTCACGTCCATGCGGATATTCTCGATCGCACACGCGAGGAACCCGCCGGTGCCGCAGGCCGGGTCAAGGATCGACTCGCCGAGCTGCGGGTCCACCATATCCACCATGAACTGCGTCACGGCCCGGGGCGTGTAATACTCCCCGGCATTGCCCGCACTCTGGAGGTCTTTTAGGATCTTCTCGTAGATCTCCCCGAACAGGTGCCGGTCCTCGGTCTTGTTGAAATCGATCTCATTGATCTTGTTTGCGACCTGCCGGATCAGCGTCCCGTTCTTCATGTAGTTGTATGAATCCTCGAAGACCCGGCGCAGCAGGATCCCGGAGCCGTTCGATCCCGCTTCCGCCGGCAGTTCCTTGAGGGTCGGGAACAGGTCGGCATCGATGAACTTCAGGAGGGCGTCGCCCGTGATCCCCTCGGAGTCTGCAGCCCAGTTCCGCCACCGGAGCCGGTCCGGCATCGGGGAGCGGTATCCCTTCCGCATCAGCTCGTACTCTTTCTCCTTGTCATCAAAGATCTTCAGAAAGAGCATCCAGCTCAGCTGGCTGATCCGCTGGGCGTCGCCATCGACACCCGCATCCTTCCGCATGATGTCCTGGATCGTCTTGATCGTGGTTCCGACTGCCATAAAAAATTCAGCTCCTATTGTCCGTCCGCCTCAGCACTCGGCAGTGTAAAGACACCGCTCAAGCCGCCGTATTGCTTCAAGATAGTTTGCGCTCCCGCCAAAAATAGTGTTCACTATTTCGAGCGGTGTGCCGAACGTGGTGAACGGGTCCACCCGCAGCACTTCCATGCTCTCGATATCGCCAATCCCGCCATCGGAATATTTCGAGAGGAGGGCATCCAGCACCTTCCGCGCCTGCTCGCCGTACTTCGTGAAGTAATCCGCCTTCCGCACCTTGGCAGCCCGCTCCCGCCGGGACATCGGCTGCTGGCCGAAGACCACGTGGCAGATCAGGTCGAAGGGATCATAGTCCTTCCCCACCTGTTCCTGCAATGCCTCGAAGAGTACGCCCTGCTCCTCCAGTTCCTCTAAGATCACCGTCTTCTGCTCTGCCTTTGTCCACGAGGTCAGGAACGCATTCAGCGTTGCGTACTGCTGCGTCACGTTCTTCTTCGTGTAATCCTCAAGCGACTCGGTGATCAGTTTCCCGTCCGCGGCAATGTACTGGACACGCTCGGCAACAACGGTCACCGGCACATCGTTCACCACGTACTTCATGGCACCTGAAGGCTCGCGTGGCTTCGGCACGGGCGGGGCTATCGGATCGGTCGGGTCGTACAGGCTCCCGTCCAGCGGCTCCCCGTCAAAGTCCGGGTCGGCAAAGAGCTCGCTCACCTTCCGGAAGTCCATGATCGTAAAGAAGAACTTGTTGTAATCCTCGTTGATCCGGGTCCCGCGCCCGATGATCTGCTTGAACTCGGA
>CAZMCL010000021.1:0-13058 GCA_964564375.1 uncultured Methanoregula sp.
GGAAAAATAGGAGGATATCTACAAGCACATCATATTAAGAGTTTTTCAAAATATTTCATTGCACCACCAGCAGAACATCGCCTTTCTGGACGACATCTCCGGTATCGATAAAGATCTCGGTCACTTTCCCGTCAATGGGGCTGTGGATGGGGTTCTCCATCTTCATTGCTTCGAGAACAACGAGGGTATCGCCTTTCTTCACCGTGGATCCCCGGCTGACATCGACTTTGAGGACCATGCCCTGCATGTTACTCTTGATCCCACCATCGACTTCGCCGCGGGGGGTCTTTTGCGGGGCTACGCCAGCCACTTCAACCCTGCTGCCTCCAACCGAGACGATCCGGACGGTGAATACCTCTCCGTCGACCTCGACCTCCATCTCGCCCGGGGGGTCAGAAGAATTCTGCATCGCCGGCTGTTTCTGGGGGAGTGGTTCCTGCGGTCGCTCGCCTTTGAGAAATGCCGGGGCAATCGCCGGGTACAGAATATATGTGAGGATGTCCTCCTCTTTCTTCACCAGACCTGCTTTTTCTGCCTCGTTTTTCATCTTTTCATAGGTAGGTTCCAGAAGATCAGCAGGGCGTACGGTAATAACAGTATCGTTGCCGATAATCTGGTGGCGGATGGTCTCATTGACCGGTGCCGGGGACTTTCCGTACAGGCCATGGAGATAATCCCTGACTTCCTTGGTGACATTTTTGTAACGTTCCCCCCCAAGAAGGACATTGAGGACTGCCTGCGTTCCGACAATCTGGCTTGTGGGTGTTACCAGTGGGGGGTAACCGAGGTCTTCCCGTACGCGGGGGATTTCGGCTAACACATCATCCAACCGGTTGATGGCGTCTTGTTCTTTTAACTGTGAAACAAGGTTTGAGATCATGCCGCCGGGAAGCTGGTAGATGAGGACATCAGAATCAACCCGTTCTGATATCGGGCTGATGAGGCCGCAATATTTTTCCCGGATCTGGAGGCAGATATTCCGCACATTCCGGAGCCGCAGAAGATCGATGCCGGTATCGTGTGGTGTCCCTTTAAGGGAAGCAACGATGCTTTCTGTCGGGGGCTGTGATGTCCCCATGGCGAATGGTGACATGGCTGTATCTAGAATGTCTACCCCGGCCTCGATCGCAGTCTGGTAACTCATTGGCGCAATACCGCTTGTTGAATGGCTGTGCAGGCAGACCTTGATGTCCACGGCCTTTTTGATGCCGGTGATAAGATCCCGAGCCGCTTCGGGCATGATGAGCCCGGCCATGTCCTTGATGCAGATCGAATCGCAGTCCTGTGCTGCGAGTTCTTTTGCCATCTCGATGAACGTGGAGGTGTTATGGACCGGGCTTGTAGTATAGCAGATGGTACCCTGCAGGTGTGCCCCGGCTAGTTTGACCTGGTCCATTGACCGCTGCATGTTCCGGATATCGTTGAGTGCATCGAAGACCCTGAAGACATCAACACCATTTTTGTGTGCAGCGGCCACGAATTTATCGACCACATCATCGGAATAGTGCCGGTATCCGACAAGGTTCTGGCCACGGAGGAGCATCTGGATGGGGGTACGTTTCAGTTCATTTTTGAGGAGTCGCAGGCGTTCCCATGGATCGTCGTTTAAGAATCGGATAGACGCGTCAAAAGTTGCCCCGCCCCAGGCTTCAACGGAAAAAAAACCGCACGTATCCAGACCTTCTGCCAGAGGAATCATATCCTCGGTCCGGAGTCGTGTGGCTATGAGTGACTGGGGTGCATCACGGAGAGTGGTATCGGTAATTTTGACTTTATGGGGGATGGCGGAGTACATGGGACAACCTCTGCGGGACACGTTCGATCAGATTTAGCCTCTCAAAAATTCATCAGGAAAGTATAAAAAATGCACTAACGGGAATTATGGCAATGAGTGCTGCGCATATGGCAAAAAGTGCGGCTGTGACATCCCCCTTTTCTCGTACAAAGGTCGGGATACATGTCCCGCCCCGAACGTATCCCCGTACCGCCAGCAGTTCTGCTGTATCCGCTGCCCGCAGGAGCGTCCCATGAACAAGAACCCGGCTGACCGGAACAATGCTCCGTATTCCGGACCTGACCCCTTTCATCCGCTCCGCAGCCCGGATACGGTCGAAATCTGTGGTAAGCGCGTGAAGGTTCTGGAGGGCCATCTCGGCAAGCATGCCAAGTTCAAAACCCGTTCGGTTTCCAAAAAGCCAGCAGCCCATATGTAAAAACTCCCCCCGGGTCTGCCAATGAAGAAGCCAGACCGCAATAAGGATGACGACCATCATCCGGAAGAAGTATGAGAATCCGCCACCTTCAGTGAACTCAAGGATGAAACTGAACACGCCAATAAGTACTATTGAGGGGATAACCAGCCGGTTTTTACGGACAAGGCTTATGCCGGGAGTAAATGCCAGCCACCAGACAAATGCCGCAACGGCTCCCGGGATGCTGTAAAAAGCGACAAACGACAGGAGAATCGCTGTGCCTGTACGCAACCTTATATCGCGCATACTGCCGCCTCCAGGTCTTCCGGGGAAAGATTTTCAGGGATCGTATTTTTCGCCAGCAACTGGCTGATAATTTCGGGTGCATGATGCCAGTCCCTGAGGCATTCCGGTGGGGAACCGCAGGAATGAAGCCGGCCATCGCGAATCTCCCAGATCTGTGCAACCCGGGGAAAGATTGCCTGTTCGTGCGTGAACAGGATCGTGATGCCCTTATGGCGGCCGGACAGGATGCTGCAGATCCGCCGTTTTTCGCAGACATCGAGAGAACTGAAAGGCTCATCGAGGATCAGGAGGTCGTACTGGTGAGCAAGGATGCATGCAAGGTGGAGCCGCTTCAGTTCGCCCCGGCTAAGCCGGAGCGGATCGCAGTCATGCTTTTGTGCAAGGTCAATTGAGGAAAGGAGAGGTTGGGGATCAAGCCCCCACGATTCACATTCTTCGCGCACGGTTGTACCGGTGATGTGGTACTCAGGAAACTGAAATGAGATCATCTGCGAACCGATTCTTTCTGAAACCACCGAACCTGACGCTTCCGGCAGAAGTCCTGCCATGATCAGGGCGAGGGTGGATTTGCCGCTTCCCACATCCCCACTGATTAGGTGAACCCCTTCGGTGAATGTACCTCTCGCTGACAGGTGCCATGCTCCCCGGGTTATATTGGTCCCGTCCAACACAAGCTTCATGCCCGCCACTTCCATGAAAGGGGGTAATATGGAGTCTCCTTCAGTCCAGAAAAGACAATCTCCGGCGTCCCGGAATGCCTGATCCGGTTGTTTTCCAGAAAGATGATGTGATCACTTTCTTTTGCGTTCTCCATATCCTGCGTGCTGTGGAGGATGAAGGGAATTTGAGACTCGGAAAGAACCCTTTTGATCCTCTTTGTTGTACGGGCGTCGATATGTGAATCAAATTCATCGAGGATAAGGACGCGAGGGTTCGTGATCATGGCGCCGGCAAGGGCAACAAGCACTTTCTCTCCACCTGATAATTCACGTATTGACCGGTCCGGAAAATGGTCAAGACCCAACCGTTGCCGGATCTCTGCCTTGCGCCGGTCAATCTCGTCAGGCTGGATGTGCTGAAAGCGGAGAGGGGAGACAATCTCATCTTCCGGGATATCGAAGAGAAAATTGCGGTCGGGAAATTCGTTGACCCAGCCGATATCAGTCTCGCGCGGATTTTTCTTTTCAACCGTGATGGAACCAACATCGGGAACGGTTATTCCAGCACACAGTTTGAGGAGCGTGGTCTTCCCGCTCCCGTTTGGTCCAATCAGCGAGGTGATCCCACGTCTTATTGACAAGTAGTCGATGGCAAGCGACCGGTAGCGGAGTTTCTCGATGCAAATCATGGGAGTCGCTCGCCAATGAGGTATGCAGTAATGCCCTTGATCGCATCGCCCGGAATGAAGGGGAGCACACCGGTTATTACCGCGACCATGAAGGTGAGGTTGAGGGAATACATGAGCCATGCAACGCCAAACAGGTAGATGACCGCGGTGGCACAAACGATCCCCCCGATACGGATGGGTCGCGACGCATGTTCATAGGCAAGACCCGTAATGAGGCCGGCGAAGATGAACCCGATGAGGTATCCCCCGCTGGGACCAAGCAGCACACCGATGCCCGCCATGCCGTTATGGAAGAGGGGCAGACCGAGTGCTCCCAGGATGCAGTATAAAAAAACCGGGACCGCACCATAACGGTGCATGATGATACCTGCCAGGAGGACAAAGAGGGTCTGGAGGGTGAAAGGGATGTTACCTATGGGCAGCGAGATCCAGCTTCCCAGTGCAATGAGTCCGATAAATGCAGATGAATAGGCAATAATCCGGGAACGTTCTGGATCACCAAACATCGTCAACTATTAAAAAAATGATGGTTGACGATAAAAAATGTCCGTTTACTGGTGGTAACAGTCACCGGCAATGACCCGTTCCAGTTTCCCATTGTCTTTTCTTACAATGAGTGCGCCAAATTCGTCGATATCGATTGCCTCACCTTCAAAACTGTTCTTTGGTGTCCGGATCTGGACGCGGTTTTCGAGTGTGGCTGAAAGGCTCTTCCATTCCTGTGTGATGGTGTCATATTCCCCGCTCTCCACCAGCTGGAACCGGTTTTCGAATTCTTTTAAGATCCGGGCAAGGAACGAGGCCCGGTCAATATCATGCCCGACTTCCGTGCTGATGGAGGTGATATCCCGCTGGAGATCTGCGGCAAAATCCTTGATTGGGTTATTGACATCAATACCGATCCCGAGAAGGCAGTAATGGACAGTGTCGGCTTCTGCCTCCAGTTCGAGGAGGAGCCCCCCGATCTTCTTTTTGCCGATGAAGATGTCGTTAGGCCACTTGATCAGCGCGCCAAGTTCGAATTCCTTACGGATCGCGCGAGCCACGGCAACGGATCCCGCCATGGTTATCATAAAAACATGGTCGATAGGAATCCGGGGTTTCAGGAGAATGGTTATCCATATCCCTCCGGAAGGAGAGATCCAGGCCCTCCCCATTCTACCAACCCCACCCGTCTGCTCTTCGGCAATGATGACCGTGCCGTGGATTTTTTCCGGATCCCCCTCTGAACAGATCTGTTTTCCCACACTGTTGGTGGATGGCGTGTGCTCGAAGTACCGGATCCGTTTACCAATCGTGGTTGTGTGGAGCTTCTTGTGGACTTCGTAGGGGAGGAGTTTGCTGCTGGAATGCACAAGCCGATAACCCTCCTTCTGGGATGACTGGATGTCATACCCCATCAACCGGAGTTCTTTGATGTTCTTCCAAACGGCCGAACGGGTGATTCCCAGTTCGTTGCTGATAATTTCTCCTGATATGGATTCATGAGAACGCTCGAGTATTTCCAGTACCTTAAACGCCGAATCGGGAATAACATCACCTCTTGGAATCAATGCGTTCGCCCGGAAGCGGGCAGGGGTCCCGGCCGCATACTTGCCGGACAATGGCGGACTGGTGCTCCATGAGTGTGGCGAGATCAAAAATACCGGTGATATCCACCACTCCGATAGCGCCGATCGCATCTCCATCCTGGTCGCGTATAGGGGTGACCACGACAGGAATCCCCAGGTAGACGCCACTCGATGGGGTGATTTTAATCAGCTGATTTGTCCGGATGGCATCAATGAGGACCGGACCAACATACTGGCGGTCGATAACTTTTCCATCCTCAACCCGGATTCCATCCCGGTCACGGGACTTGGCCGTGACCGGGAGACGATGAATTAGCTCATGGACTGCCAAGACAATGGGTTCGAGATCATCTGCCCCTGCATTGCAGGACATGGAATACTGGTGCATCGGAATTTCCTCATACTCTGGTCATTCTCAATCTACAAGAAGATTGCGTATAATCAATGCAAAATAGAAAACACCAGAAAAATTTCTGGTAGTTTTTCCAATCAGAACAACACCGGCTGTCCGCTCCTGCAGAACTGTTGTAAAAACGAGCGGGACGGGAACTCGTGAATGCTCGTGACAACAATAATTCCGGATCCCACTTTTCTTTCAAGGAGGACTGCTGATTCACCGGAAAACCCGCAACATTCAGCATCAAACTCTGAGAATGTGCCATCGCATTCAATACAGGACGCATCGTAGTCCTCAATAATCCGGTTCGTGCCTGATGATTGGGATAAGTTGATTGCGCGGGGATGACAGTCATGCGTGTATTGGAGGGGGAACGGCAACCAGTCATATGCTTGTGGCATCTCCATGGCAGCCCCGAAGACCAGGAGGTTTCCCCCATTTTCGACAAACCGGGTGATCCGGGATGACGATGCCCGCAGGGCTGGAAGAAGGTTCGAATAGGCCGGGTTGGCAAACCCGGTGGGGATGATTAAGCTGTTGAGGGTGGTCCGGAAGAACGGGGCGGCGATCATCTGGGGGGTGATGAGCTCGCAGATGATACCCGATTCCTCAATAAACCGGTTGAAATGCTGCGTTGTGCCCCAGACAAACCCGGCACGTACAGTCATCCTTTGATCACTCCAATGGGGGAGAGGCGGGCTACCAGCCGGGATATTCCAACGTCATGAACCACTCCGACCACTTCATCGCTGGGTTTGTAAACGGCAGGTGCCTCGTCTGCGATGGCGTTCTCGTGAGGTGCCCGGACGAGGATTCCCCGACGTGCAAGGTCTGCCGCAACTTCTTTTCCGTTCAGTTGCTTCTTAGCCTGCGAGCGGCTCATCACCCGTCCTGCCCCGTGGCATGTGCTGCCGAATGTCCGCTCCATAGCAACTGCGGTCCCGCGCAGCACATACGATGACGTGCCCATGCTCCCGGGAATTATGACCGGCTGGCCGATATCTTCCAGGTCCGCAGGGAGGTCAGGTTCGCCCGGCCCAAAAGCCCGGGTGGCCCCGTTCCGGTGGACACAGACATTTGTCCGCTTTCCGTCAACATTGTGTTCCTCGAACTTGGCAACATTATGCGCAACATCATACACGAGTGGCATCTCCTCGTATGCTATCCCGAACCTGCGGGAGAGGACCTGCCGGGCTGTATGCGTGATCATCTGGCGGTTGGCCCATGCATAATTCGCCGCTGCGGCCATGGCCCCGAAATAGGCTTTTCCTTCCGGGGATGTGAGGGGGGTGCAGGCAAGCTGCCGGTCCGGCAGGATGATTTTGTATTTCCGTATGGCCGCTTCCATCACTTTAAGGTGATCGGTGCAGATCTGGTGGCCAAGGCCGCGCGAACCGCAATGGATCATGCAACAGACCTGCCCGGAAGCAAGACCAAACGCTTTTGCTGCCGGGGCATCGTAAACCTCGCTAACCACCTGGATCTCAAGGAAATGATTGCCGGAACCAAGAGTGCCTCCCTGCGGGATCCCCCGTTGTTTTGCCTTTACTGAGACTGCGCGGCTGTCGGCCGCTTTCATGCAGCCGTTTTCCTCACACCGGGTGAGATCACGGCTGGTTCCAAAGCCGTTATCAACAGCCCAGCGCGCACCCTGGACCATCATGCCTTCGAGAGATTTTGCCGAGCCCTTGAGAGATGAACTCTTGGCCCCTACCCCGGTCGGTACAGCCCGGAAGAGTTCATCGATAAGATCGTTTCGGCCGGCGACATCCTTTTGTCCAAGAGGGGTTGAAATGAGCCGGACCCCGCAATTGATATCAAATCCCACCCCACCCGGTGATATGACGCCTTCATCAAGAGAAAAAGCGGCCACACCCCCTATGGGAAACCCATAGCCCCAGTGGATGTCCGGCATCCCTAGCGAGTTTTTCAGGATGCCCGGCATGGTGGCAACGTTTGCCAGCTGCTGGATTGCGCCGGCTTCTAATATTGCACCCAATGCTTCAGAGAGGAAGAACCGTCCCGGTACCCGCATGCCGGGGATATAACCGACCGGTACCTCCCATTCGTTTATTCCGGTCCGTTTAACACCCTCAATCATAGACTCACTGCCCGTTTAGTTGCTATACATCAAATAAGATATCGAGCATATAACCGTTCCCGTTACGGGTTATGGTAAGCCCCGAGTAGCTGATCCCCTTCACTTCCGTTCCTCCGGCATGCCGAAACCGATCGAACGGTTCCCCGTCCAGCACCGCAGTAAGAGATTTACCATCTGTCACGATGGATGCTCCGGAAAACACAAGTCCCTCGATCTCACAAATAAAGATGATTTCTGAGAGAAAATCCATCAGCAGTGTCTCAGTATCCACTGCCTCGATCTGCACCTCTTTGGTGTATCCTCCGCGGCGGTCTTTGCCAAATACGGTTTGCATCAGGGCAGATAACGCGTCGGAAAAAAGTACATTAAGGGTTGGTGCCCGGATCCGTATCCTGACATCGGCAGTGTGGGGTAACTCCTCAAAGCTCATCAGTACGATATTCCTGCTTCTTCATCATCAAAAAACGGGATCATCTCCATGCGGATACTGTGCAGAAACCGGGCCTGGTGGATGGAAACAAAAATCGTTTGGTTTCCGGCTTTTATGAGGAGATCGGATCTTTTGGGAGGCTTGACGCGGGTTGACAAAAGGATCGGTCCGCCGCAGGATGTACATATGCGGAAATCGCAGTTCCTCCGGTTGATATAATCAATTACCTCAGGATCTACAATGACCTCGCCATGGCTGGCGCTGTCATGAGGGTTTGTATGCATGATGCTAATACGATAAGCATGCAGGAGTAAAAACGGTTATGGATCGGATGCCTGAGAATTACACTCCGACAATCCTGACCACAATGTCTGCGTACTTCACTTTGATCTCGTACGCATTTGTTCCATCTGCATTCCGTGATGAGCGAAGAATGCCGATACGGGATGCAATGATACCAACCATAGATGCAATCGCATGGAATGTTACCGTGAAATGCTTCTGCAGTTCGGTAACGAGTTCGGCAATCGTGAGGGTTTTTGTTCTCAAAAAATGACGGAGAACTTCCCGCCTTATCCCGGTCTTGTCCTTGGAGATATAGACCCGGAGACGACCCTCAATTATCTTCTTGATCTCTGAAGGAGATCTCATAAACTAGTGTCAAAGTTCTCTGTATATATAATTTGCTATTTACTGCGTTTTACAATCCCTGAATGAAAAACAGACCGATTTTCAAAGCGACAATAATATTCTGCGAAATTCAGATCTGCCGGATTATGGCCGCCCCGTGTCTGGAAGTTCACTCCCTTCAAAAAACGTCTGGTAACTATTTAATCGTAGATTGACAGATGAATATGACATGGGAATTATCAATTACAATATCGAGAAATATTCACCACAGCAGCTGGTGATAATCCCTCTCGTGCTTCTTATTGCCTCCTTACTTCTGATTTCCCTGAATATGGCGACAACTGGAATGCCTGTCAAACCAGGGATTGATTTCTCCGGGGGAACTGCGGTTACCCTTGACACGACAGAAACTGCGGATCAGCTGAGATCAACTTTTTCCAGCTACCCGCTCACGGAAGTCAGCGAAGGTGTGAATAACGGCAAATTCTTAAAATTCGGCGCCATGGACGATGCGCAGTTCCGCGATCTCGCGGATCTGATAAACAAAAACTATCCTGATGCCAAGGTAGACCAGATAGGGGAGTCCTTTGGAAAAACCCTCCAGCAGCAGGCCGTTCTTGCCCTTCTCTTCTCGTTCATCGGTATGGCAATTGTCATCTTCATTGCCTTTCGGACTTTTGTCCCGGCAGCAGCGGTTGTCATCTCTGCCTTTGCTGATATGGTCATGACTGCAGCAGCGATGAATATTATTGGCATCCCCCTTACGCTGGGTACAACTGCCGCGCTGCTCATGCTTATCGGGTATTCTGTTGACAGCGATATCCTTCTGACAAACCGCGTTCTCAAACGACAGGGAAAGCTTATCGACAAGCTCAAAGGTGCATTCGATACCGGTATCAGCATGACCTCGACCACTTTTGCGGCAATATCGGCGATGCTGATAATATCATGGATTGGCTCGGTGGAAATCCTCATGCAGATCTCGGCAGTGCTCCTCATCGGTCTTGCCTTTGACGTAATGAACACGTGGCTGACCAATGCTGCCATTCTCAAATGGTACGTCCAGAAAGGTGGTGGAAAATGAACGGAAAGGAACTCAAAGGGATGGTTTCAGACTGGCGGGTTGCGACCCTGATCATCCTTGTTGTCATCTCGGTCTTTGCCATCTCCCCTCATTTCGACAGCGATGGGCACCTTGCAACCAACATCCAGTACGGGCTTGATCTCCAGCAGGGGGCATGGATCCAGCTTGAATTCGGAGCCGAAGTTGTTGGTTTCACAACCGATCGCCCAATCGGGGAGTTTTTAACTGAACTTTCGACAAACCTCGATACCGAAGTTATCCTCATCGATGAAACCCACATGGAGATACGGAAATATTATTCGCAGGAAGAACTCGAGCCCGTATTTACTGCTGCCGGTGGGGAGATCACTACCTACAGCCCGGGCGTTTCGAAATCAACAGCTGAAGTCGCAAAGCTGATCCTTGAGAATAAAATCAACTCATTTGGTACCAAGGATGCAAAAGTCCAGACCCTGACCGGTATGAATAATGTTGCCCGTTATATCCGGGTCGAACTTGCCGGTGTTGACATGAACCAGGCGCAGGATATCGTGGGCCAACAGGGTAAGTTTGAGATCCGTGTCCAGACTGTTGGAAACGAGACCGAGCACGTTCTCTTTGGCGATGCCATAACAAGTGTCCAGAGCCCGAGCCAGGAACCTCCTGGCAGTAACCTGTGGGGGGTCTCGTTCACGCTCAATGATGCTGGAGCAACCTCATTCCAGGAAGCGGCGATAATGTACGGTGCTACTCGGGATCCGGCCAGTCACAACCTCCTCATGATTCTCGATGGCAATACGGTATATTCTGCACCCTTGTCAGATGACCTTGCCGGAAAACTGCAATCTGATAAGATACGACAGCTCTATGCCTCGACCGGGACCGGGAAGGCCGGGACGCAGGCTGCCCAGAACCTCGAGATTCACCTGCGGGCAGGCGCACTCCCTGTCGATGTAAAGATTGCCGGTTCGGGCGGGGTTTCCGCGCCACTTGGGGAACGCTACAAGATGATGGCACTGCTTGCCGGGGTCTTTGCGCTTCTCACGGTCGCGTTCGTTGTCTTCTACCGTTACCGTGAACCAGGAATTGTCCTGCCAATGATCATGATCAATGCATCCGAGATCCTTATCCTGCTTGGGTTCATCAGCCTGATCCGGTTCCAGCTGGACCTGCCAACCATCGCAGGTCTGATTGCAGTTCTGGGAACCGGTATCGACCAGCTCGTTATCATTACGGATGAGATCCTGCATGAAGGAAAGGTACCTTCTCCAAACATCTACTTAAAGCGGCTCTCCCGGGCACTTGGTATCATTGTCGTTGCAGCAGCCACCGTATTCATCGCCATGGCCCCGCTCGCGGTTATGGATCTTTCGACCCTCAAGGGATTTGCCATCATCACTATCCTTGGTGTCCTGGTTGGTGTAATCATCACCCGTCCGGCGTATGGTAAAATTATCATGGAGATCCTCTCAAAGTAACAATACCATAGATTTATCTTTTTTTTAATCGACACACTACCGGGTATACGAATGAGCAAACCGGTTTTGTTTGACTTTTTTGCAACATGGTGCGGGCCCTGCAGGATGCAGACCCCGATACTCGAGGAACTTGCAAAAAAGATGGGAGATGCCGTTGAGATCCGGAAAGTGGATGTCGACCAGCACATGGACCTTGCGGAAAAATACGGCATCCGTGTCGTGCCGACACTTGTCATTGAGAAAGATGGCAGGATCGTCCAGCAGATGGAAGGTGTCACCGATGCTGCCACGCTCGAAAAACTCTTGAAGCCGTTGGTGGGTTAGGTGAAGATCGGCATTGTTGGGGGGACTGGTGATATCGGTGAAGGTATCGCCATGCGTCTTGCGCCCCAGTATGACGTTATTGTGGGGTCACGGGACGAATCCCGGGCAAAAGAAAGCTGTGTTTGCAGCATCGATACACTGCAGAACCGGGGGCATACCTGCTGCTCGCTTGTCGGGGCAACCAACCAGGAAGCGGTGAACTGTGCAGATGTAGTCATACTCGCCATACCGTTCCGGAACGTTGTAAGCACGTTAGAAACCCTCTCATGTTTTGAGGACAAGATTGTTATCAGCCCTGTTAATCCTATGGAAAAACGGGATCATTTCACGTTTGTCCCCCCTGCAGAAGGTTCTGCAGCGCTTATGATTCGGCGTATTCTCCCCAGGGAAGCCCGGATATGCTCGGCGTTCAATACGATCGCGGCCAACAAGTGGAAAGCGCTCGATGAGGAACTGGCCTACTCCGTGCCGGTATGCAGCGATGATGCAGATGCAAAGAAGCAGGTGATGGGCATTGTCAACACGGTATCAAAACTCCAGGCATTCGATGCCGGCCCGCTTGCTGCATCCAGTATGGTGGAAGCGTTAACCCCGCTTCTCCTGAATATCGCACGTTATAATAAGATGCGCGATGTCGGCATCCAGTTCTTGTAATGGAGTAACGGGGACATCATCTGTGAAATTGCCGGTACCCCTTGAACAGAGTTCGGCAGAAAGCAGTTTTTCTGATATCAACATCCATTTTCCCAAAAAAAAGCATAACGTGGTGTAAATGATGTACTCTGCTGAATTTGAACGTATTGGGAAACGGCTCTTTGCCGAACACCTTGTCGGCGGAAATTTTGGAAATATCAGCGTACGGGATGGTGATGAAGGTTTTTTCATCAAGCCTACCGGGGCTTACCTTGATGTGGCAATTGAGCCTGTCTTTGTTCCATTCGATGGCGATGCTCCTGCCAATGCTTCCAGCGAGTACCGTGTCCACCGCGAAGTCTACAAACGGACCCCGCACCAGGCAATCGTCCACGCCCACCCCCCTGCGGCAATTGCCGCATCGCTGGTTATGGATGAGGTCATCCCTGAAGACAGCGAGGGGTTGATGTTCTGCCCGAAAATCATGGTCGTGACCGGGGCTCCGGGCTCGCAGGAAGTTGCCGATAATGTAGCAGGTGCGCTTGTGGACTCAAAACTGGTGATTGCCCGCGGGCATGGCACATT
>CAZMCL010000022.1:0-13044 GCA_964564375.1 uncultured Methanoregula sp.
AAAGAATACCAGTTTTCTGTCCCGGAACGGGTGGTCCGGCCGGTGCCGCAGGAACTGATGATGGTCTTATCCGGGGTTGCCCCGCGGGATGTAAAGACCTCCCTTAATTCGGGTTCGGTGAGGATCTTTGCCGGGTTTTCAGGATCGAGAAGGTTTGCAAACGGGAGACTGACCGCACCCGGGATATGCCCGGGTCTCATCCATGGCCCCTGCCCCTCGTACCAGGGAAGAGGCCGGGTATCGAGGAGTACGGTGCCAGGCTCGTTTTTCATCCGCTCACACTCGTCCCTGCCGATCATGTATTCCGTGCGCACTTCGGCCCGGAACGCAGAGAGCCGGGCCATCCCGTATTTTTGTTCCACCGGACGCTTCTCCGTCATCCACCGGTTCAGGCCTCCGTCGAGAATAAACACCCTGCGGCACCCGAAGCGCACAAGGGAATAGGCAACCAGGTACTGCTCCAGCCAGTTCCCGCTGCCTCTGGGCGGCATGTCCGGACCGGCACTGCCGGAATAAACCACAACCGGGACATCAATATCGATCCCGAGGGTCGAGAAGAGAACTTCGGCGGCTTCCGGGCCGATCCACCGGACCGGGTTCGTACCGATATGGCTGCGCAGGTGAGCGTCATGGAGCCAGAGGGCGCCGGGGATGTGGCCGAAGAAATAGGCATGGCTGTCGGGCCGGACATCGAGCACGATCAAACCGGTTTCGTGGAGATGATCCATGAGCCATTCGGTCGAGACCCAGCTTACTGCCCGGGCATCACCCGGTTCCGGTTGTGCACCGTTCATTTCCTCACCAGACTCTCCTGACCGTTTTCCCGCTTTTGTGGGAATGCCATCGTATGCCTCTATTGTTCCGGGACGGTTATATTTTGTGCCGGAGATGGGCAGGAAAGTCTGGATTTTCAATAGATCTTTACGAATTGTGGGGCGGTCCTGCACTAAGGCATAACATTGTTGCGGGAACTGCAGGAAGAAAGTATAACCGGGGGGATTTTTTCCGTGGTATGACAAGTGCCCCCCACCCATAATCGATCATGATCTCCCACTATTTCATTCTCCTACTGCGCCACGGCACAACCCTGTGTCCGACATCCCCGCCCCGGACCACACTCCGCAGTGAAACTGAAGGTTTCGGGAGCCCCGTGGCACGCCCGGTGAGAGGGGGTGGTGCCCTATCCATTGAAATAAGGATTCTACGGGTATCTCTTTGCCCTGTGAAGATATGCGGGGTTATCCGAAGAAAAGGGGTTGAAGGTGAAAAGCAATCCCTGAATTGCCATGTGTTTGCCGGTACCGGCACCGGGAACCATTCACGGCCTTATTCGACAACCGGGCTCTCCAGCCATTTCCAGAGCGGGATGAACCGGATCGTGCCTGTCATCCCGAACCACTCGCTCGCTTCAGTGTTCTCTTCTTGCTCCGACAGGATGAGAAGGTTGTCGCACCCGAGCTCGCGCGATGCCTTCAGAAGCGCCCGGACCTCGCGGGAACGGGTCTTTTCGTCCTGCAGGTCAGTGCATACCTGGATGAGGGCCGTGATGCTGCTGCCCTGCTTCACCACGAAATCCACCTCCTCCTGCTGCGGGTTCTTCCAGTAATAGATGGATGCACTGCCGGCAAGCTGCAGCTTCCAGAGCGCAATGGCGACAAGGTTCTCGTACAACTTCCCCCGGTTCTCCGATACGCGGAACGCTTTGGCATCGACAAACCCGGTGTCGGTGCAGTAGATCTTCTTGTTTGCCGCGACCTGCTCCCGGACTTTGAACGAGAAACGCGGGATGGAGAAGAAGAGGAATGCCTCTTCAAGGTACCCGAGATATTTCTGCACGGTCACCGGGCTTTTGCTCTTTGTTATGCGGGCGAGCGAGCCGAACGAGTACTCGGACGCGATGTTGGAGAGCAGGTACAGGCAGAGGTCTTCGATCCCCTGCACGGAGCGGATGCGGAACCGCTTCACGATGTCCCTGTACACGATGGAGTCGAAGAGCGTTGCAAGGTAATCCCGGCCCGGGAATTTTTTTATGAGCGGTTCCGGGTATCCCCCGCTTTTTGCGTAATCGGTGAGAGCCGCGGCTTTCTCCTGCGTGGTTAGCTCGTGCGGGAAGAGCCGGAGGTACTCGGCAAACGAGAAGGGCAGGATGGGCGTCTGGAGGTACCGGCCCGTGAGGTGCGTGGCAAGCTCGGTGCTGAGGAGGTGCGAGTTGCTGCCGGTGATGACGAGGCTGTACCCCTGGCGGGCGAGACGGTTGACGAAAAGCTCCCACTGCGGGAGGTTCTGTACCTCGTCCAGCAGGAGCACCTTCGGTTTTTCATACACCGAATCGACTGCCGCGATGATCTCGTCGTAATCGGGAAGCCCGCAGAGGCGTTCGTCGTCGAAGTTGACATAGCCGAAGTTTTGGCCGCCGTCCAGGTGGTGGATGGCAAAGAAGGATTTGCCGGCCCGGCGCGGTCCGATGATAACCCTGATGAGGGACGTGTCCGACGGGCCGGCCATCGTCGTCTCCCGTTCGACATAGGTCTCGGAGAGCATCCGACGGAGGTCCCGCTGCTGGACGAGGATGGTATCGCGGACGGTCATAGTATGCACCTATGCTGTAGTATAGTGAATGAAAATAGATAAAATTATTCATTATGTGTGCGTGAATGTGCTGGAAAAGGGGGGATTAATTCGTACTAAGTGCGCCGTGAGAAAATGGGGATATGGGGTCCCGGGCGGGGGATCGGGGCCGGGATCGGTTTTCGTGATCTGGTGGATCCGGGCCGGAAAAGTGCCCTGTGAAAAAGGGGGTGTATCGGGCATTTCTGGCAGGATCTCCCTTACGGGAAGGGTGCAGGAGGTAGAATAAGGGGGCGAGTGAAGAGCCGAGATCGGGAAGTGAAGTAGTGAAGGTATTAAAAAAGTGAGATGAAAATGTTGTAGGATTATTCCGGATCTTCCGGTTTCAGCACAAGCCAGCCGGATCCCTTCGCAGCAGAATATTCCGCCAGCTGCATGATTATATCCGTCTTCTTCCGGACTTCCGTATCCAAATCCGGCATGGCAAGCAACCGGCCGCATTCATCGGCAAGCTCGCGGGCATCGACCTCGTCCCAAAGAAGGTAGAGATCCATCAGCGAGGACAATACAGGATATCCGCCAAGGTTTGTCACATATTGCACGTACGTCCTGAGCTCTTCATCGGTGCCGAACTCTTCGCCAACCACAATTGAGACAACGTCCCAGATCCAGACATTCTGCGGTTCAGCGGATTCGGATACCGGGATTTCTTTCATATTTTCTTTCACGGGAACTGGTGATTCTTCCGGATAATCTTTCGGGTTCGCTGAATACACATCCGCGAACTGTTCCTTGAGATGGAAATAATAGAGATACCCCTCAAGCTTGAACCGGGGCTCCCGCAGGGATTTGATGTACTCCTCGATCCCTTTCTGCGCATTGATCAGGTTCTGTCTTGTCGGATTCAGTTTGAACTCGCAGAGAGGGACAAGAGCTTTGGGGAGGGCATATTCGATCTTCCGGTAAATTTCCCCGGTGATCTTCTTCCATTTCATCTGGAACGGAATGACTTGTTCGAGTAAAGGAAGCGCCTCGGCAAATTTTTTCAAACTTACAAGCGCATACCCGTGCCAGAGATGTGCAAATGAGAGTTCATCGTAATCTTCGTTTTTTAATGAGGCCTGGAGATATTCTCCCGGCAGTGTGCAGTTCTCTGCAGCCCATTCGAAGAGTTGATGCGGTTTTTTAAGATCTTCTTTTGAGAGGGAAAAATATATTGCATTTTCTATAAGCCATTGACCGACACTTGCTAAAATCCGGAAATCTGTTTTCGATTCTTCGGATATTTGAGCAAACCTTGATCTAGGATAGGGAAGTTTCATCAAATTGGATAACATTTTTTGAGATGCTTGAAAATCTGACGATATTCGAGAAGTAATCATTAAAATTCTGTAGGAATCCTCAATTTTTGGTTCCCCTCTCTTTTCTGGCACGAAATCGAAGTACCCCTTTTCAGTCAACAGGGATTGTGATCTCTTTTGTTCATCAAGACAATAAAGAGAAAAATTATCTTTTTTTGCCATAGGACTCTTCCTTTATTTGTTAACTGCAAGGACCGTTACCTGTACTGTTCCCGTATAATCCACACCACTTTTTGAAAACTTGTACGGCACACTCGCAGGCAGGCTTAATTTGTTTTTAATTGCGGTGCTCTCCGGGCTATTGATGTATAATACGAACTGCTTGTTAATACTTGGATCGGTGAAGTAGCTTTCATCAAGTTTTAGTATTGCATAATTCACGTTAAATCCGGTAACAGCACCTGTCGTTTTATCCGTTAATAAATAATTCTTAAGATCTGATCGGCTCAGGTCACTAACAGCTTTGCACTCGATGATCTTGAGGGTATTTCCGTCTTTCAGAACAAGGTCAAGTCCCGGTTTGTTAATATGGGAGAGTTCTGTGATTACCGTCATACCTTCCCTATAGATCTCATCTCTCGCCGCAGACTCCGTATATGCACCCCGGATATTCCCGAGCATGGACTGGATCGAACGGGTCTTACCGGCTTTCTGCGCGGACTCAAGTTTGGTGAGATCGATAGTAACACGGGACGCCAGACCCTCTTCGTTGAGCAGGGTGCGGGCGATGAAGTTGCCGATGCCCGGATACCGGGAATAGATTTGTGAGCTCTCCAAAGATTCATCCAGCAGTTTTACATTTATCCCACGCTCGTATAGTCTGATTATGACATTCTCATCGCCACCTCCCATTTTTTGAACGATATCGTCATACCGTTCACCGTGTATGTTCGTGAGAATTGTTCTGGTTTGCAGGAAATCATCTGAATACTGACTGACAACCTTAGCAACATCGCCAGACAGGTGAGGGTACTTAACTGCAAAATTTTTAATTGGGACAACGAGTTTGCCCATTCCCTTTTGGACAGTCTTGAACTGGATAGCATTGAGGAATGCTCCGATGAAATCTCCCTTATATCCCGAGAAGGAGAAATCCCGTAAAGCGGTGATCTTCCCTGAGGGAGAAAGCATCCACCCAATGACATATGATTCACTCTCTGTGTCACAACTACTGACAATATCTCCTCCGGCTCCGAGCGTTGCTCCACAAATCATCGTGTCAAGCTCTTCTTGAGGGGTCTTGTCCTGATACGTGATAGCTATGTCCGAGGTACCCCAACCCCAGGAATACATTAGAAATTCAGTCCAATCATCTGTGTAATCCCCATCGGTATTCTCATCCAGAGGATCAGTGCCATATTCTACTTCCTCGGAATCTGATAAGCCATCGCCATCACTATCGTCAATTAATGGTTTTGTGCCTATTTCCAGTTCATCCGGATCGAAGAGCCCATCCGTATCGCTGTCCACCATCCGCGGGTTACTGCGCACTCTCCAGATCGACTTGCCATCAAGGGTTGTAGTCAGATATCCGGCCTCGTAGTCATCCGGCAGGCCGTCGCCATCGGTATCGGAGATCTGGGGATCGGATGTACGGACATTGCCAAATGGATCGAGAAAACCAATCACTTCAACAATATCTGACAGCTCATCATCATCGGAATTCGTTGCATCCATCACGACATTGACACCGGCAGTCTGCCCGTCAAACACTGTAACGTAAACGGTTTTATCCTCATACATTGATTTGGTGAATTTCACTTCACGCGAACCGACTGCGACGTCATTGACCGTCACCGGGGTAATCCCTTTATGCACACCGTCAACGTAAACATCTGCTCCCGAAGGCACGGATTCAAGATAAAGCGAACCGGTGGCCGGAACAACGATGCCATGACAAAGGACGGGTTTGCGACCAACCACGCGGGCGGCATCCTCGGCGGCATCTCGAACGGGGAAGAGATCGTTGTCCGCATCGCGGTCAAGCCCACACCGTCCATTGCAAAGGAACAGCAGACCCGCGATATCCACGGGAACGTTGTCCCGATCTCGGTCAAAGGCCGGGCACGACCCATGCATTGCTCCGCGAATCGTGCCGGTTGCCGAGGCGATGCTCGCGCTGGTGCTCGCGGATAAGTGGATGGAGCAGAAACAGAGAAATAAGAGATGATGGGGATTATTCCCTTTCTTCCGGCTTCAGCACCAGACGCCCGGATCCTTTCGCAGCAGAATAATCAGCAACGTCTATGATGATTTCTGTCTTCTTCTGGATTTCAGGACCGATTTTTTATAGTAAGAAATCGCCCGGTCTCGCAAATTAGTTCGCGGGCATCGAAAACAAAAAATTATGAATATGGAGGGTTCGTTTTTCGATAGAATCTATTTGGAATCACGTATTTTTCTTCGGGAGGTTCATGATAACGTTCCTCATACCATCCACAGATCGTATTGTAATCTTTTTTCAACGAATGCAGTCCATCATCATCTCTATTTGCTTCCGGAGCGATTCGTTGGATATCCGAGATCATTTCCCTTGTGGCCAGCAATACTCCTTCGGTATATTCTTTGAGCGGGATAGTGATTGTTCGCCATTCCTGAATTCCCTTGCTAGTATAGTTGATGTTCAGGAGATCTGTTGTTTCATCATGATCCACCATGAAACGAAAACCACCCCCAGTTATTAGATTTTCATTCGCATTTCGCTCATAAATGAAATCCCTTTTGTCTAATTTTTCGGGATCAAAAAGTTGAATAATTGAAAGTAATTCCGGTAAAAATGTGATAATGTGAGTTACATCCCCACCAGGAATTTCTTTTAATCCTGATATTTCAAGATCATCGACATATACCCAGAGGGGTATCCAGTAATCCAAGATTGTATAATTTCCGGGATAGTTCTTAATGACCTCTTCCAATTTTTTACCATCCCACTCAATTTTCAACACAATTCGTAACCACCTTCAGGGCATTGCATTCCATTTGCCGTTGTACCATTTGTAAACATGAGGTCCATTAATCGGATATACTGAGGCAACACCGGTTTTATGATTGATCGCGACTTCAATTTCCCTAACACCATATTTAGCCTGTTCTGCTTGAGATAGTGTAAGCCTTGCATTTTTTGTCTGTTCCGGCCATTCTGCCCAACCTTTAGATATTATCGCCCGGTCAATCCAGTCAGGTATCGCAGCCTTAATTTCTGCCTGTGTTGCAAGGGATTTTCCCGGATAGGTAACAGAGGTATGGTCAATTTCCCAGACTACTTGTGTGGTTGCAGGAAATAACGTTGTTCCCGGTTCTCCAACATCATAGACTCCGGTTACATGTCTTCCTTCATAATGAATTCTCCCAAATTTTTCTCTGGTAACGGTATTATGAATACCTTCCTGAACCGGAATGGCTTTCCCGCTATTCAGGGGAACAACATGTTCCACTTTAGATAAATCGACATCTCGTTTAACAATTTCAAAGACATGGTTTACAGTGATATCTCCTGTGACTAGCCGTCTTCCTGCACCATCATAGCAAATATCCCAAATATCAAGTTTGACGAAATCGTCTGGAACATACGGCAGCATCTGTCTTGAAATAAAGGTACCCATCTCAGCAGCCTTTAGAGGATAAGTACCAACAACTTTCCTGACATTATTGACAGATTTTCCATAATCGCCAACAAATGGCACAATTCCTATAGCATTGAGACTCGCACCGACGGTATTTTCATGATATAGGGCTTCTGCTGTGTCTCGAACATCCCCTATAACAATATATCCCGAAGCCATCCAGCCGCAGAAGTACGGGATGGAAGAGGCAACCGGATCGCCGACCAGCCAGTTCATGGAACCGTCTTTGATGCCGGTCTCGCCAAAAGCTCCGCCCATCTTTGCGTAGGTCTTGAGATGGATGTTGGCGGTGTGGATCGAGAAGGCATGGGGTCCCGGGCGGGTGAACTGTGCCGAACGGAATGATGAGTGCCCCGGGAGTATTTCTTCACGATAACCCCCGGTTGAATCTCCGGGATATCAGCAATATTACGGAAGCATTGGATCCGCATCAGTTCCGGGTAACCGGAACCTATTTGAATGCCGGTACATAATCGAATGAGTACAGCAGAAAAAATCTGGTGAACTCTATGATAATCCAATATATCGAAACGGCTCTCGCCCATGCACGATACGACGTCATTGCGGACGAAGAACCCTATTATGGCGAGGTCCCCGAACTGCCGGGTGTCTGGGCAACGGGCAAAACCCTTGAGGAGTGCCGCAGGAACCTCATGGAAGTAATTGACGGCTGGATAATCGTGAGACTACGGAGAGGACTCCCAATCCCTCCGATTGATAATTGTACCATCGAGGAACTGACAAGGATGGAAACCGGTGTCGAAGCATAAGCTGACACCGGTTTCATGGCCGGAATTTGTCCGCAAGATTAAGGCATTCGGGTTTGAAGGTCCGTTTCAGGGCGGTAAACACCCGTACATGATCAAAGGATCGTTCGTTCTCACCATTCCCAATCCTCACCGCAAGGAAATCAGTGTAGATCTTATTACCCGGATTATCCGGCAGGTTGGCATTTCCCGCGATGAATGGCTTGAGAAATAGACAACTCACCTTTTTTTTCCAGAATATCCTTTGCCAACCAGCCAGTTCATCGAGCCGTCCCTGATGCCGGTCTTGCCGAAGATCGCGCCTGCAAGAACAGGGGGGGTAATAGGAGCAGGAGGTAATTACCGTCAAGGAAAACAGTACCCGTTCCAACCGACAGCCAGATATCAGACCAGAGATTTATAAATACCAGTCCACCAATCCGGTATAACAACAGGAAAGGAGGGAGATCGTCATTACCGCAACTTCACGGCTCAGCAGGAAGACCCCGCTCCAGAAAATCGTGGAAATCGTGACGCGGACTGCCGATCCCGACCGCATCATCCTCTTTGGATCCCGGGCACGCCGGGACAATATTAAAGGGAGCGATTACGATATCTGCGTGATCAAACGGGGTGTCAGACGCAGGCGCGATCTCGCAATGCGGCTCTACCGGGAACTGTACGGTGTCGGGGCTGCCGTTGATGTGATTGTCGAGACACCAGACAGCTTTGACGAACTCAAAGACAACCCTTTCCTCATCTACCACGATATTGCCCGGCAGGGCAAGGTGATCTATGAAAAACAGGTTGCTTGCTGAGCAGTGGCTGGGCCGTGCGAAAAGCAACCTGAGCCGGGCAGTATCCGGAAAGACGGTCCCCGATATTGTTTATGAGGATCTCTGTTTTGACTGCCAGCAGGCTGCAGAGAAATCTCTCAAGGCGCTCATCGTGCTCAACGACATCGTCCCCTCGCCAACCCACTCCCTCTCGCTCCTTGTCGAGACGCTGGAAAAGCATAAGATCGATATCCCGGGAGATGTGAAAGAAGCGGTCGCGCTGTCTTATTATGCGGTCACCACCCGGTATCCGGGCCGTTATGAGCCGGTCGATGAACAGGAATACCAGGATGCGCTCATGATGGCAAGGCAGATCGTTGAATGGGTTGAGAGCCGGTTCTGACCTTCGGGGATTATTCCCACTATAACGTTATGGGGCTTCCGGCAAACCTGCTCTAGCCGGATATCTGCCCGCACTCTTCCGATTTCTTTTTCATCCTTCAGCCCGGCACCATATGAGTTCGCGGGGAACTGACGGGAAGTCTGCATAGTGCCCTGTGAAAAAGGGGGTGTATCGTAACGTTGTGCGGGGATGGCTGGTGAGGGAAGGTGGTGGGGAGAGGGGGGTGGAGAATAAGAAAGGATTTTTTATTCAATACTCTCCAGATCCACACGTCCTATAGCGTGAATATAATCTCCATTTTTTAAATTGAGCGCGGCATATTTTTCGATGTCTACGTCAAGAACAATTTTCCCTAATCCAAAATCGATGATAAACTTTCGCCATTTTTTATCGGACTGCTTGTTATCAGGTTGGATTATCTCCTTAATACATCCACAAATATCAAGAATTGGTGTAGAGACCACTTTTACGCTGGTCTGGTTGATATCAATCTTTTCAAGTGATGGTATAGGCATTGACAATGTTATTGTTTTATTTTTTCCAACGATTTCAGGCGTACAGAGATTCTTATGATCAAATATTCCTACTTGCTTACCATCAATGAATTGAATATAGGCAAATTGAGTAAATGTTTTTCCATTATAAACTGCATCGGGTTCTGTCCTTAATATAACGACAAAAATTTTTATTTTCTTTTGAATTTCTTCATTCATCTTTTCTACCTTTTATACTGGATATGCAGTAACAATATAGCCATTATTACCAATGATCAATTCGAGTGTTTTACCGGATTGTGGTTCCACATAATGATAAATATCTGTATCAACCTTTTGTCCGTACTTTGCTCCATTCGAAATCAGTTCTCTAACTTTATTTTCATCAGCATATTCCGGACCGAACTTACCTTCATAGTCGCTACCGCCCGGTTTAGTATCAATACAGTGATTATGTCTGATATGCTCCCATCCGGATCCACCAACATCTTTGACCCAAGGATCCACTTTGCCAGATACTAGTCGACCTTCCTCCAGCCATACAACCAACCCATCACTCCATTTTACAACCTGTAATGTCTTTTCAAGGCTCCCCTTCTTTGCCACATAGATTAAATCATCGACAACAACTCCTTCTTTGATGAATTGGGTTCCTGCATCTTTCCAATATAAATTGATGAGTGTGACTTTCACTCCCTCATTGGGCATGGCATCGAGAGCCCCGTACTTCGCCATGTTTTTGCCAAGTTCTGCCCCTTTCTCCGGGTACTTCAAGACATGCTTGGCGGAATTTTTCACAACTTTCTCGCCATCGCCAAAAACAGGCAGGAGGGCTGCAATGTTTAAACCAGTCCCAAGTGCATCCCATTGATAAATTGTTTCAACCGTATCCCGGACATCACCGGCAATGACAACACCTGACGCCATCCAGCCAATAAAGTATGAAGCAGTGGATGCAGCTTCATCTCCAACAAACCAGTTCATCGAACCGTCCCGGATACCGGTTTCACCGAAGACTCCGCCCATCTTCGCGTAGGTCTTCAGGTGGATGTTGTCGGTGTGGATTGACGCCGTCTGGTGGATGAGAATCTCCGGGGCAAGTGCCAATGGCCCGGTCAGGGGATCGGTGCTGAACAGGACCGCCTCGATATAATCGCTCGCACCGTCGCCGTCAGTGTCGATTTTTAAGGCATCCCCAGTGATTTTCCAAATCGTGTTGCCGTACTTTCACCAAAGTTCGGGCAATTTATTACAGGCAAAATGAAGGGGGTCGCATGGGTACATCTGCCCGGCCCGGAGCCGGTCCGGGACGCAGGAAACGAACCCGGTTTTCCGGCAGATTCACGCCAGAACTGAAGTGCTGCGGGATGGCCCGGAGCCGCAGGAAATCCGGGCGGGAAAAAAGTGTACCCATGCGACCCCCTCCATCGTGTCCGGGATTTTGTGGGATTTTGGGGATTTTTATGAGGTGGGATTGGGCCGAGCGGGGGATTTGTTGGATGGGGGGTCGCGTGGGTACATTTTGGGAGCCATGATGCTCATGGGGGGTCTTTTCGGATTGTCGTTTCTAGTGGAGAGTTGAGGCGATTTATATGATTTTGGATTTGTAAGAGAGGCAATTGGTTCCCGGAATAACACGGTGCCGGTATAATCGCCTGCACTATAACACGATTGAACTGTGGTGATGGGTACGTCAAATGGGAACAACAAGCCAGAGACCACCCTTTTTATCTTCCGGGGTTTACCTATCATCATGAACGGGCAGGAAGAACCAGACCGTATTATCCGGTTGATACGCGATGCGCTCCAGCCCAGGCCCCCTCTCCGCGTTGCATGGATTTATGGATCCATCCTCACACGCGACGATTTCCACGATATCGATATCGCCCTCCTTCTGGACCCGGCAATTCCCGACAGCGATGGAGACTCCTTTGCATCGGTGGTTGCAGATACGGTTGAAACTGCCATCGCCTTTGGCTACGAATGCGACGTGAGGGTAATCAACAACGAACCGGTCTGGTTCCAGTATGAAATCATTAAAACCGGCGTCCCGCTCGCTGTCCGCAATGAGGACGACCGGCTGGATTTCGAGACCAATGTGATGGTCGAGTATCTTGACATGAAATACACATACGATCTCTTTGACCGGGAATATCTTGCGAGGGCATGAGATGAGGATCCTTTCCCAGATACAGGCACTCGATGAAGCGCTTGATGCGTGGCAGCGGTACCGACAGATCCCGGCTGATAAGTTCTCTTCTGATAAGGACACGCAGTACATGGTCAGCCACGCGATGCTGCTGGCAATCCAGTCATCCATCGACATAGCAACCGGCATGGCCGTCATGAAGACCCCGCGCCGGCCCGATACCTATCGCGAGACATTCCATGTACTGGGCAAATCCGGGATCATTCCGGAGGATCTTGCCAGCGAAATGGCAAAACTTGCAGGATTCCGGAATCTCCTGGTACACGAATATACCGGACTCGATACAAGACGCATCTATCGCATACTTACGGATGACTGGGAGACCGTGGACCGGTTCCGGAATATTGCCAGCGAGTTTGTCCGGCAGATTACCGGGAATATGTAAGTGCCTGCCTGCCATCCGGCAAATCCAAAAAAGGGATAGATCGCCCGCGACCGCACCGGTCACGGATAACCCACAGTCAGGTTGCCACTCGCCGTGATGTGGGGAATATCGTAACCATTGTCGTCATCGAAATTCGTTCTAGAAAGCAATAACTCCGTTTGTCCGGGCAGAAGTCCCTGAACCGTGATGTTTGCCAGTTCAATGTTCATTGCACCGGTCTCCACTAGACTGTTGACATCGCTTGCCTTGACTACAAGGTCCTGACCTGCCGGAAGAGGACTGTTATAGTTCATCGATGATGCCCAGTCGGGGAACGAGACTGCTGTTATCTGTGCAACGGACTGGTTGGAGAGTGTCAGGTTTAGGTTGTACCCGCCAAGCCCGTCCGGTGCGCTGTCCAGTGTCAGGAGCATTGTTGCCTGTTCGCCCGGCTGCGTGATATTCACGCTGCCCGCGCTGACGATACTGCGGGGCATAAC
>CAZMCL010000023.1:0-12604 GCA_964564375.1 uncultured Methanoregula sp.
CCGACAGTCCCGCATACACTCCCGTATATCATGACAACGACCGCCGTCCCCCACCACAGCCTGGTCATCCCGGCCTACAACGAGGAGAACCGGATCTCTCTCCTTTTCGATTCAATAGACAATTTCGAGGGGGAACTTATCGTGGTCTGTGACGGGACGGACCATACAGCAGAGATCGTGGAAGGGATCGCCTCCCGGCGTACCGATCTTACAATCCGCTGTCTGCGGTTCGACCATCGCCTCGGTAAGGGGGGAGGGGTGATTGCAGGGCTCAAAGAGGCGAGAGCCCCGCTCGTGGGTTACGTGGACGCTGACGGTTCAACCCGTATGGAGGAGATGCTCCGGCTCTTCTCTTCACTGTCGGAAGTGGACGGGGCTGTCGGCTCCCGCTGGGTGGACGGGTCCACGCTTAAGGTGAAGCAGGGATTCTTCCGCCAGATCGAGAGCAGGTGCTTCAACCTTTTGATCCGGCTTCTCTTCGGGCTCTTCTTCCACGATACCCAGTGCGGTGCAAAGGTCTTCAGAAAACAGGCTATCGATGCGGTGCTGCCCCGTATGGTCTCGCAAGGATTCGAGTTTGACGTGGAACTCCTCTGGCGACTCAAAAGAGCCGGGTTTCACATTAAGGAAATGCCCATCGAATGGCAGAATAAGGGCGACTCCCGCGTGCAGAAACGGGATATGCTCCGGATGCTCGCCGGCCTCTTCCGGGTCCGGTTTGGCAGGGGGACCCCATGATCCCCGCAACACCGGAAGAACAAAAAAAAGAAGCGTTCCGTCTCTTCGAAGACGGCAGGCACCGGGAATCCTTAAAGTTCTGCCAGATACTGCTGGATGCAGGAAAAGACCCGGCCATCGAGGTACTGGCCGCAACCAATCTTTTCCTGACCCGCAAACTCGGGGATGCCGAGGCCGCGTTCCTTGACCTTGCCCGCAAGATGCCGGACTCATCCTACGTCCATAGTTATCTCGCAAAAGTGCTTGAAGCCCGGGGGGATGAAGGGGCGATCGCCGAATTTGCCATCGCCGTTCACCTCGACCCGACCAACCAGGATGCCCTCCGCTCCTATGCCGGCTACCTCCTTGGGCACCGGGACTTCCGGGGGGCGCAGAGGGTTCTCCGTCGCCTTGTCCATCTCGGCCGGAAACCAGCAGACCTCCATAACCTGATGCGGGCACTCATCGAAATCGGCGACGCGGAGGAGGCGCTGGCCACCCATGCGGTGCTGGGTGAGGGAACACAGAGATCCCCTGAGTACATCGATGCCCTTGCCCGGACCGGTGACTTCCATGCTGCCGCAGACGCCGCCTTCGCGCTGTATCGTACCTCAAAAGAACCAGCAGTACTAAGAAAATACCTTGACGCTCTTTCCCGGTATGATCGTTCCTCATCGCTTGATGCCTACAGCACCCATATCGAAGAGAGTCCCGATACCGGAATCCTTATTGATTACATCCAGCTCCTGCGATCCACAGGAAACGTTGCTGCAGCGCTTGCGGCAACCCGCCAGCTTCTCGCCACCTCACCGGATCCCGCGTACCGGCTTTTAGAGTGCGACCTTCTTGCCGAAAACGGAGAGGACGTTTTGGCTCTCGCCGCTTACGAACAGTTGATCCGTGACGAACTCGCAACCAGGAACGATCTCGAACAACTCCGGCAGATCATCGGCAGGTACCGTGAATTTCTCAAAAGCCATACGGATGAAGAGGGGGGAAAGAAGCGGTTCCTCGACCTTATCTCAACCGATGTGAACGTTGCAAGCCTCATCGAGACTGCCCGGTTTTACCTTGATTATGGGGAAACTGCCGAGGCCCGTTCATGGTATTACCGGGCGTACCGGTCAGACTTCCTGGTCGGGGGCCTTGAATATGCCCGGTTCCTCATCGGGCACGGGGATGACCGTGAATGCGAGAAAGTGATGCTCTACATCCTCGCCAACGTGAAGAAGGGCGCGGACCTCACCAGGGTTGCTGCAGCTGTCGTGGACGAGAACGCAAAGATGTACAAGCTCAAACGCCTCATGGAGCAGCTGATCATTCGTTTTGAAGCGCGGCAGTCATCTCTCCATTCCGATGGCCTCGAATTGCTGGCAATGGCTTATTTTATCACCGCGTCAAATGCTCTGGAAGAGATGGACTTTGCGGGCTGCAAGTATCTCTGCCTCGCGGGCATGGACATCCTGCCCACCCCTTCCCGTGCCCTGCGACTCGAGGACTTCCTCAACCTGATCCGGGCCTGCAAGGAGCGGGCGGTGGCCGACCGGCCTGTCCTGCATGCCCGGCCAGGGAAAATGAAGAAGGAGACGGTGCCGGCAGCACAGGTGCTCACCGAGAAGCTGGGCCTTACTGAACCAGAGCAGACGATTCTCTTGTTCCTGCAGGCCCACCGGAAGGCAACCGAGATGGACCTGCGCAAGGTGCTTGGGACGCGGCGGGTAGTTGGCATGGTGAATCGCTTAATCAAAAAAGCAGCGGAGCAGGGGGTATCCATCATCGAGAAGAAAGGTGTAGGCGAGGAAGGTGAAGTCTATGAATATACCGGAACCTGACAGGACCGACCGGCAACGGCTCGAGAGCATCAACATCATCAATGCCATCAGGAGAGGCACGGTCCCTGCGGGGGGACTTGAACGGATCGCAGTCGGCCTCGATATCGAAGAGGAGGTTATCGCAAAGCAGCTCGATTACGTAGCGCTTGGGGGCGGAGACACCAAGTTCATCCGGGGCGAGTATGGGAGTGGCAAGACATTCCTTGTCGCCCGGTCTCTCGAGATTGCCCGCTCAAAAGGCTTTGTCACTTCGCATATTGTCATCTCCTCCTCAGCCCCGCTCCACAAGCTCAAAAGCATCTACCAGCAGGTCTGTGCCGGACTCCGTACCCGCGAAGAGGAGCACGCCTTAAAAACAATTGTCGATAACTGGCTTTTTGGGATCGAAGAGCGGCTCCTCTCGGCGAGCGGGGACGGACTTGCCGATGCCGAACTGGAGGATGCGACCGGCCGGGAGATCGAGGCTGCACTTTCAGGCATCTCGGAGACGAACTCGGCACTCGCTGCAACGCTCCGCACCTACTACAAGGCCAACAATACAGGGGACTTCCCACTGGCGCAGGCTTCCCTTGGCTGGCTTTCCGCTGAGCCCAACATCGGGCGCGACTTCAAACAGAAAGCGGGAATCAAGGGGGATATTGACGACACCATCGCTTTCCTCTTCCTCCGGGGCCTTGTTGCGGTCATCCACGCGGCCGGGTACAGCGGGCTTGCAATCGCCGTTGACGAGATGGAGACAACCCAGGGGCTCCAGCGGAGCCAGCGCGAGAAAGGTTACCAGACACTCGTCCAGATCATCGATGCCCTTGACCGGGGCGATATGCCGAGGACCTACTTCCTCTTTACCGGAACCCCGGCGATGTATGACGGCTCACGGGGGATCCGCTCGGTGCCCCCGCTCTATGACCGGATCAGTATCGTGCAGACCGAAGGGTTCAAAAACCCCCGGCAGCCCCAGATCGTGCTTGCAAAATTCGACACCGCGAAGCTTGAACGGGTCGCCTTAAAAGTGATGGACGTCTATGCACAGGCCTACGCAGAGCCGGACCGCGAACGCGTATCCCACCGCTTCATCCGTGCGATGATCAAAAAGATCACCACGCGTTTCGGGGGACGGGTGGATGTTATACCACGGATCTTCTTAAAAGAGTTTGTCGATATGCTGGACAAGTGCGAGCTCTATGATGATTATAGCCCGTGGGAGGGGTATGAGTTTGATTTTGACCACATCAAAGGCGAGCTGAAGAAAGAGGAGGAGGCGGTCATGGTGGTGAAGTTCTGACACCAAAACCTATCATAGCAATTAAAGAACCACCTGGTCAACCGGTGCATATGCAATGGGCGATCCTCTCCCTGGTAATGCTCGTATGCTTCATGCTCTGCCTGCCGGTTGCGGCAATTCCCCTGCCGCCAGCGTTCAACATTACCGATGGCGTTCCCCCACTCCCCGCGAATCTCACCCTCCATGCCTATCCATCGGAGGCACGGGTCGGAGACGTCATCATGCTGAACGGCACGGTCACCGGTATCAAAACCATTGCGGTATACCTCTACGTGACAAGCCCCGATCTTGACCCCCGCGGGGTTGCGCTCGAAAATCTCAATATCGCGGCAGGCCGGGGGCTTTTTACCACAGCACCGGTAAAGATGAGTGATGGCACATGGACATACGAGTGGGATACGTCCATCATCATCGGGAACCTGAAACCTGGCACTTACTCGGTGTACGTGGTCGCCTCTCCTCTCGACCGGCTACGGTTCAATCCCCAGGAGACGGCGGTTGCACAGATCAGTTTTGCCCCTGCAGAGCGTTCCGCGGCACAGAGTCCGCTGCCGGCGATGGTGCCGGTTCTGGCGCTCGCAACCGCGGCGATCCTTGCTGCGACCGTAACGCGGCGGGAATGATCGCGCTGCCCGGAGCGGTTTCTCTGTTTTTCTGCAGGTAGCGGGAGCGGCACGCATAAACCAACCGAGCCGGGTGCGACCGGGCAGGGATGATAGCCATGGCCCAAATGGCCGGAGGGGGTCGGGCGGTGTACTTTGTTTATCGCGAACAGACTCCCCATGCCGGGCACCACGTTCCATATATTCTGGAAATATCGTAGTGAAAACCTTAAAAAAAATGCAATTGCACGGTCGTTTTTTCGCAGGGAACCGGGTGCCCGGACTACATTTGTACCCATGCGACCCCCTCAGCCGGGTTCCGGTTTTTTGCTGGATTTCTGAATTTTTATGACGTGGATTTCAGGCAGAAGGGGATCAGGACAAGAGAGGGGGTCGCGCGGGTACAATTATTTCTGCTGCCGGGTTTCCAGGAACAAATGATGTCGGATAGCGATGGCGTAAGACAGGCTGGAGTAAATGGATTATGAGAAAAAAAGGGAGGGGGAAAATTAAAGTTCGCGCCGTACTCTTACCGACTGCGCATGGGCGTGGAGCCCCTCGGCAGTAGCGATGGTCTCGACAATGTCACCAATCGCTTCAAGACCATCGCGGTTGAGCATCTCGACCGAGGCCGTCTTGCAGAAGTGCTGGACATCGAGACCCGAGTACATCTTCGAATAACCCGCAGTCGGGAGGCAGTGGTTGGTGCCCACCGCATAGTCCCCGCAGGCAACCGCGGAGTATTTGCCGACAAAGATGGCGCCGGCGTTTCTCACTTTGGTCACAACTGATAGCGGATCGGCAACCTGGATGGAGAGGTGCTCGGGGGCAACCACGTCGGATGCAGCACAGGCCTCGTCAATATCGTCAACGATCGTGTAGCCGGAGTTCTTGAGTGCCTCGAGAATGATCTCCTTTCTTGGGGCAGTGGCAAGCATTGAGTCTATCTCTTTTCCCACCTTTGCCGGGAGTTCCTTGTCGGTCGTGATAAGGATGCAGGCAGCGTTCGGGTCGTGCTCTGCCTGTGCCAGCACATCGGCGGCAACGATACGGGGATTGGCCGTGCTGTCGGCAATGATCCCGATCTCGCTCGGGCCGGCCGGGAAGTCGATCTCGGCGTGCTCCCGGAGCATCATCTTGGCAAGCGTGACGTAGATGTTGCCGGGCCCGACGATCTTCTGCACCGGGCGGATGGACTCCGTGCCGAGCGCCATGGCGGCAATTGCCTGTGCCCCTCCGGCGCTGTAGATCTCGGTGACACCCGCGATGTCAAGTGCTACCAGGGTCAAAGGTTTGATCGGAGGCGGGGAGCAGGCACAGACCTCTTTCACACCGGCAACCCACGCGGGGACGGCGCACATGAGCGCAGACGAGGGGTAGGCAGCCCTCCCGCCGGGTACATAGATACCGACCCGGTTGAGGGCGGTGGTCTTCATGCCCAGCACGATACCGGGCTCCATCTCCTGTAACCAGAGGTCCTTTGGCTTCTGGAGCTCGTGGAAACGCTCGATCCGGGCATGAGCTTCGACAAGGGCTTCGATGACCTCGACATCAACTGAATCGTAGGCTGCCTCACGTTCCTCTTCGGAGACTGCAATATCGGTCAGTTCAACGTATTTTTTCGCAAGCTCGCGGAGTGCAGCGTCCCCCTCGTTCTGCACCCTCCCGATGATCTCCGTGACGGTAGTACGTGCATCCTCAAGGCTGGTCTTCCGGGCCCCGAGCCATGCATCGATCTCAACTGCCTTCCACATAGTGCGAATATCTTTGAGCAGGAAGGTTGTTAAGGTTTCGTTGGAGGACGGTTCCGACGACAGATCAGCTCATGCAAGCACCACCGAAGTTATTGGCATTGGGAGCCCGGGAAAAACGCCGGGCACCGCTTTTTATTTCCCAAGCACGTACCTGATATCAGAATGGAACCCCATACCCATGAAAAGATAAAAAGTGCCGATGAGCAACCCATGTACGAACGGGTATTCGAATCGGCACTCTGGAGCTCCCGGCTCATCGTCATCCTCGCGGTCATATTCGGCACGATCAGCGCCATGCTCCTCTTCATCTCCGGCTCGGTCGAGATCCTCGTGAGCATCTCCCACTCGATCTCCCTCTTTCCCATGGAGATCGACTATACCACCCTGCTCAGCGGCATCATTGGTGGCGTCGACCTGTACCTGATCGGCATGGTGCTCCTGATCTTCAGCTTCGGCATCTACGAGCTCGCCATCTCCAAGATCGATATCGCAAGGAGCTCGGAGTCCTACCACACCCTTCTCGAGATCTCCAACCTCGATGACCTGAAAAACAAGATCATCAAGGTCATCATCATGGTACTCATCGTCAGTTTCTTCCAGCGGGTGCTTTCGATGAAGTTTTCGGGATCCACGGACATGCTCTTCATGGCAGTTTCGATCGCCGTTATCTGTATCGGGGTCTACTACCTCCAGAAACTTAAGATGTGAGATCCCTCTCTTTTTTTATCCATTCCTGAAAAGACCCGGTTTCCGTTCAACCCGGGTTCCTGGTTCATTCCCGATTCAGAAAAACAGGAGATAATCCGCGATGTTCCAGTGGAAATGAGAGGGTATAAAAATATTATCAATTTGCCGGATCGGGAATCTGCCCCAACACCTGACCGCATTGGCAAAAAACCGCCCGGTCAATGCAGGAAAAATACTGCAATTCAGGCCTGTTCCGGTCAGGGGGCACCCATAAGGGATATTGCTGTTAAGAACGCAATAGAGAAACAACAGAATGTGGTTTCTTATGGGAAGTCCGTATTTAAGCACGAATGAATCGATTGTTCTTTCAGCGCATGACCTGATCATCAACACGGTATCCGCTGAAGCGATCCTCACTAACCAGCGCCTGATGCTCGTGGACAAGACCCACCCAAGGATCCTGCCGCAGGATATCCAGTTTACGGCCATCGAAACCGTCACCATCGGAGATAACACCGGAAATGACCCGGTCCTCTCTTTGTCCGTTGTCACACCGGACGGGACACGACAGCCACTTGGCATGGTTTTTCCGCAGAAGCCAAGAACAGAGCGGGCTGCCGAAAGGGACGAATGGGCAGCCCGGATACGAGAGTTGAGCGTAACAGCGCAGGGAGAGACTGGCGTCCTCGCCATGGAACTGGCTCCCCCGTGGGTTCCCGGTCCAATCCCGGAGGAGCCGGGAACCGGTGAGCCGGTGGAGGTTGTCCCGGCGGGCACCCGTTTCAAGGGCCCATCAATCTCCGAACGAAGGAGCCGGGCAGCGGGTGCATCGAAAACCCGTACGATCGGGATTGTGGTAGCAGCCCTGCTGGTCATTGCCGTTATCGCTGTCGGCGTACTCTTCTTCGCCCCTACATTTACCTCCCAGGCCCCACCGGCCCCGACACCGGAACCAACTCCGGTCGTAACTATGCCTCCCACCCCGGCTGAAACCCGGTCGCCGTCTCCAACTCCCAAAACAACTGACGTCACCATCACGCAGGTGCAGAGCGCTGTCCCGCAGACCGGCGTCTGGGTGCAGGTGAAATACGACGGCACCTACACCGGATCTGCCGGCGCGCCGGGACGCTTCAGGGAGATCGCGGGCACGGGCGACCAGTTCTTCCAGCTGGCAGCCAAGGACGAGATTGTGTCCGCTTCCATCACCAAGGTGGATAACTCCGGTAACCCGCTGACCGTTGAGTTCTACAACGAAGGCGAGATGGTAAAGACCGCAACCATGACCAGACCCGGCGGAACGCTGGAAATTAACGTGAACCTGAAGGACCTGTAATCATCCTGCACGCTCTTTTTTTGTGCCGGAATGGCACAGAATTCATCTAAAAAGCATATCTGCCCGGAGAGCTCAGGATATTAAGAACGGTGAAATAATACCATGAGCGGACCCTATCTGGAGAGCGGGGAATCCATTGTTCTGACTACGGACAGAGTGAGTCTTGACAAGGTCATCTACGACGCCATACTCACCACCCGGCAGTTGATCCTCATCGACAGTCAGAATGCCCGTTTCGAGCCCCGCATCATCTTACTCTCGCATATACAGACAGTCCGGAGCGGCAAGGCTGCCACGGGTGAACCGGTCGTCATCGTTACACACCAGCAAACAGATGATACGGTGACAGGAACGAGTATCATCCTCTTTATGCAGGAACCGCTTGAGAACCGGAAACATGACCGGGATATCTGGGTAAAAAAACTCATCGAACTCTCCGTGTCCGGCCGGGTAGAGCACATTTTGGAGAAGACGACACCCCCCGGTGAAGGGATGCACCCCTCCGTCCGGCGCCGGGTTGCCCCGGATATCACCCGTCCCCGACTGGAGAACTTTCCGGAACCGGAACCGAAGCGGGAAATGATCGTTACCATGGACGAACCGGAGCCTGCCACACACCCTGCTCTTTTTCCGGGTATGGAGGAGCCGGATAACGTAAAAGTTCAACCTGGGGATGATCCCGGGCCGGTATGGCCTGAATTACCTGCAGGTGAAACAACGGATAACGGGGCTGGACTTTTCAATACGCCGGCAGCGGAACCGGAATTGTTGCCTGTTTCCGGGCAGGAACTCCACGATGCCGATCTGAATGACCGTGAGTCACACCACATTGAAGTGTGTGCTCCAGAACAACTGGTGAGCCAGAGATCAAATACGGAAAAGACCCCCGTAGAACCCGGGTCTCTCACCGCCTCGATACTAACTGCCGTGCAGTCCCTGACCGTCCAGAGGGACTCAATCCCTCCTCCGGCCACCGATGGCGGGATTCCGGGCGGAGTGAAGGACACACCTCATGACACTCCCCTCCAACGCACATCATTGTTGCCGGAAAAGCCAGATGAGGGCCAAAACGGGGAACTGTCGGAGGAGCCGGCAACACTTCCTTCCCCGGACATACAGGACAATTTGCCGGTATTTGATGAAATCCATAGCGGGGTGCGGACATCGTCACAGATTCCGGATATCCTGCCGGAGCCGGTTGGCGATGAGAGGGCCGTGACCGAACCCGTTGCAGGGGCACCATGCGAATCAGAACAGGATGTGCAGCCGTTCGTTCCGGATCGCATTAAGGATGAGACCGGGCAGGAACCATCCGGTACGGAGTTGGGACAGGTGCCGGTTGACGGTCCAGAAGAAACAGCGGCTCCCGCACCGGCAGGTGGCGCCCCTGTACCCGGGTCCGCCGTCCCGTCAGGCAGCCGGTTGTTCTTTATGGCAGGGGGCCTGATCCTCTGCATTCTGCTGGTGATTGGCGCAATCCTGTTTATGCCCGGCACACAGCCGCTGGAGAAACAGCCGGTTATGGTTGTTCCCACTCCCGTTCCTGCCACAACCGCCCTTCAGGCGCCAACGATTATTCCTTCCACTGTCCCGCAGGAGGGGATCTGGGTGCGGATCGATTCGCCCGCGTACTATTCCGGGGAGGCCGGCAATCCGGGGTACCTGCAGACGTTCTCAGGCCCCGGCGAGAAGTATGTCCGCATACTCCAAAGCGACGGCCTTGTCCAGGTGTCGGTTGAGAAGCAGGATTACACAAGCGAGGTCCTTCTCGTTGAGATCTACACCAACGGGACACTCGTTACATCAAAGTCCACCACCGCACCGGGGGGATCGATAGTCCTGCTCATCGACCCCGCGACGGGAAACCCGCCGGGGGTTCCTCCACAGGAAACAAGGAACGCGACCGGCACAGGCCGGCTCTCATATTTCTGACTTTTTTTCTATGCAATGTCCCTTGGCATGACACGAGCATTAATTAACCGATCCTTCAACTGTACTGGTATAATGCGGATAGAGACCGGCATTCACATGAAGGGCGGCGTCATCACCGAAAGGGACGCGGATTACTGCACGGTCCGGCTCCGGGCACCGGCGGGGATCTTTACCGTGGACAAGCTGCGGGGCATTGCCACTCTTGCAAAGAGATATGGGAACGGTGAGGTGCACGGCACCATCCGGCAGACACTTGAGATCCCGCATGTCAAAGGGACCGACTTAAAAAAGATCGCCAGAGGCCTTGAGAAGAACGGAACACCTGTCGGCTCGGAGAAGGACGAGATCGTCAACATTGTTGCGTGTCCGGGAACTTCCCGCTGTAAATTTGCCAATATCGATACCATATCCCTTGCACAGAAGATAGATGCAAAACTCTTTGGAAAGGAGATGCCCGTAAAGATGCGCATCGCCCTTTCCGGCTGCCCTAATGCCTGCACGAGCCCGATGCTCAACGAGATCGGCATCATCGGAAGGGTGAAACCGGTCAGGACAAAAGAGCGTCTTTGCACGGGCTGCGGAAACTGTGTCTACTATTGCAAGGAGAATGCGATCAAGATCAAGAATGGCCTCTCAGTGCTTGACGAGGGCAAATGCGTCCAGTGCGGGGTCTGTGTCCAGTCCTGCCATTTTGACCTTGTGAAACCCGAGCACCGCCACTATCTCATAACAGTCGGTGGGAGGCGGGGACGGCACCCGAAGATCGGGCGGAGCCTCTTGACAGTCGAGACCGAGGAGCAGGTCCTCTTTGTGATCGAGAAGATCGTAGACTGGGTGTACCGCCGGGCATGGAGCGGCCGGCTCCTCTCAGAGCAGCTCGATGATATCCACTTCGACAAGTTCCGGGAGGAGATTATGAAGAAAGTGCCGGAGGCAAAGCCGGTCGTGGATTTGGGGAGTAAAGCAGGAATGGATGTATAAATCCTCTTTTAAAATCGATAAGAATCGCATTTTTTTCATTGAGTGATGGGGGTTGATGCCCCGATATCCCATTATGATACGTGCCGCCACCGCGGCGGATCAAAGCGGTTTTTCCATTAACCTTCCTGCCCGGCAAGGCCCCGACGAGGTGGCCGGGCGACTCCCACAGGAGGTGGGAATGCTCCTGATCCTAAAAAAGTAATCTCTTCACTGATTTTAAATCAAAAATATTCCCCGGCATCTCCTTTTAAAAAAGGAGTCCCGGGGGATCTGACAAGTGTGTCTAAACAGGAAAAATGTTTGAAAGGGTTAGATCTTCTTGTACAGGTTGCCGTACTGCACAACACCTTTCTTCTTCTTGTGGCGTTCGCCCATATCACCGATGAAGTGGGCAAATGTTGCGTTAGTACCATCGACTTCGAGCTCGACTTCGCCATTGGGCTTGAAGCCGGGCATCATGACATCGATTGAGCCAAAGACGTAGATATTGCCACCGACCATCTGGCCGCCGAGCTTGCTCTTGGCATTGCCCTTGATGATGACCGTCCCGCCATCTGCATGGGTCATGACATGGACTTCGCTGTCGCCGTTGATGACGATCTCGCCGCCGAGCATGTACATCCCGGTGTCGGAACCGGCATTGCCCCTGACACGGATCTTCCCGCCGGACATGCCTCTCCAGTCGCCGCGGTAAGCAGCGCCAAGGTAGTTGCCGGCGTTGCCCTCAATGGTGAGCTCTCCGCCCTTCATGGCGGTTGCTGCGAATGCTGCAACGTCTCCTTTGGCAAGGATCTTTCCGCCTTTCATCCACGCACCAACGTACTGGTCAGCGCTGCCTTCGATGACCATCTCACCGTCGGTCATCTTGAAGCCGAGGTACTTGACCTTCTTCACATCGCCCTTGACAACAATCTTGGTGTCAGCGGCGGTTGCACCTGCGCTGCCGGTGATCTCGAAGTACTTGCCGAGGGTTGAGGGGTTGTTTCCCTCAAAGACGTGGAGTTCTGCGATCTGGGCTGCGCTCTTGCCGGCGAATGCATCGGGAGAGATTGTGTCTGCTTCAAGATACAGTGCAGGCGCGTTCTTCATGGTAATGGTAACGGTTTCCATCTTACTCCACCTCACTTATGTTGCATCCACCTCAATGGCGTACGGGTTCGGGACAAAGTGGTGACCGAGCGCCTCGTAGTTGTTCTGCGTCATGCTGTAATACTTGATGAACTTCTCGGCGATGTCGCGCATAACCTGCGGGTTCTCCTTAGTCTTGGCGTTAACCCAGAGCGTGCGCTTGTTGCCGGTTGCTAAGATCTCGCCATCGCTGACAACCTGCACACCGCTCTTGAAGACTGCTGCACAGCGGCTGAATGCCTTCTCGATGTCTTCGGGGTCGGCAACCGGCTTGTCGGGGTTGAAGTTGTAGACTGCAACGTCCGCTTCCATACCGGGTTTTAAGCCGCCATACATGGAGGCAAGGCCTAGCGACT
>CAZMCL010000024.1:0-12490 GCA_964564375.1 uncultured Methanoregula sp.
GTCCGGCTGGATGGCTGGACGCTCAGTTATTCCCGCAAACGGTTCGATGTAAATGTTGAGCTGACCGGTACAATACCGGAACAGTCAGGCAGCATATCGGTTGTAAAACTGCAGGAAGTGGATGCCAGTGCAGAGCCTGTGGCAGGCACGCTTATCAAAAAGGAGGTGGTCATCTTTGTTCCAACTCCTGAACCGGTCCCTGTTGCCGAAGTGACGCTGAATATGACACCATCCGAGATTATCGTGATAACACCGGAACCAACGGTTCTGGAAACAAAAAGTGTCCCGACAACAAAAATACTCTATTCGCCCGGGCCGGAGCCGTTGCTGGTTGCCGGAGTTCTTGCCGGGCTGCTTTGCCTTGGTGCGGTATCGCGGCGAAAAGAATAACCCTGATTTCTCATCCTGCCTGCTCAAAACGGGCAGACATCTGCAGGTGTCCAAAACCACGGGAGGTATTCCCGGCAAAGGCACCCAACCGGCAAAAAAAGAACCCGGGGAAAAATCCGCCTTACTACTTTTTGTATTCCTTACCAATCGAGAACGCCTTTCCTGCCGTGTTCCCGAAGTGCCAGTAACCAGACTGTGCATAGATGATCGGGTCAACCTTGCCGGTGTCCGGTTTGCCATCAGCCAGGCAGGACTTATCAGCATGGATCTCGACAACCTCGCCGATATACAGCAGGTGGCTCCCGCAGTCCACGGACTTGAAGAGCCGGCACTCGATATTAACCGGGCACTCTTCTGCAAGCGGGGCGGTCGCAAGTTTGCCGTAGAAGGATTTAAAGACGTTCGACTTGTCCTCCTTTGAACCGGAAACGATCCCGCAGTAGTCGGCCGCGACTACATCTTTTGCTGAAGGGACATTCAGGCTGAAGGTCTTGTTCTCGTCAATCCCCTGTGCCGTGTACCGGGTTTTGTTGATCGCAACGCAGACCATCGGAGGCGCCATGCAGGCAACGGTCGCCCACGCGGCGGTCATATAGTTTGCCTTTCCTTTCACGTTTGCGCCCACGAGCAGGGTGGGCATGACACTCATGTACGGCATTGCGCCGAGGGTAATCTTCTCCATGGGATATTTCTCCACGAAAAGGTAGGCTCCTTGGTGCTTAATACCCTGCTGTTGTTGAAGTATCCGGCGCCCGGTATAATCTTTTTAAAAAATGTTACAAATTTTGGTTTTAAAAAAAAAAGACACTATCACCACATCACATGATAACAGACATGAACCAGAGTCAGTCTCACCGGGCAGGGGGATCCGGATAATTCTCCCGATCCCGGCTGTTAAGTATCAGGAACCGGGCATGAGCATAAAATGCCGGTCGATAACCATGAGAGAAGGATAGAGGGTTCACATGGAAAAAAGTCAGGAAATAACCATACGGCTGAACAACGCACAGAGTCCCGATGATGCGGCTATGCTGGTTGAAGTGATTGCAGGCGAGATCCGCAATGGCAGGGAATGTGGAAACGGTCCTGAATGCTCATGGAAAACAGTGCAGAGGTAAACAACGACAGGTTTTCTTCGGGATAAAAGGGAGGGGGCATTTTTCGCCAGCCGGGAGGCCTTTGCATAAATTACCTTAAGTACCCTGCATGGCGGCAAACCAGGGTGATGGGTCTCACCCCCGCAGGATCCTCCGATGCCTCCCCCACCCGGGCATGAACCCCAATCATCGGAGAAAAAGACCCATTTGTTTTTCATCGTTTCAATTTTTGCTTTTCATGTAATTACCTATATACCCCACCCCCCCATGCTGGGTGGAGATACAGTATGAGCATCACGAAAAGTTCAGGAAACGGCATCGTACTCATGACCCCGCGGCCACAACACCTCCCCCGGAGGGTTGACAGTCCCGTGAGCGCAGGAACATTACCTGCTCCTGCTTCTATGGATAACGCAAATCCCGGGATGATGACCCGGTTTGGCGAAAAGTTCCTGCCGACTGACACCATTGTCAGCCCCAAGGAGTACCATGAGCTCAAGGTTCTGGAACAGTTCCTTGACCGCCATGTCAAGCCGGTCGGAATCCGCAATGTCCAGTGCATGCTGCTCTGGAGTGAATGGGTCCGGACCTTCAGGCGCCGTACACCCGGATTCCCGGAAATTGTCCGGGAAAAAGAGTTTTGCAGTATCATCATGGACAAGTTCGGCATTGAAATTGTTACCGATGAGGTCCGGGGCCCCATCTATCCCGGCTTACGGTTCGTGCCGTAACACCAGGATGCCGGCGGCAATAATGGCGCCATGCGCGCGACGGGCGGGGAACCTGTAAATAATTTTATATGTGACCCGGCATGCAGGGGAATAGATGTTATTTTTCTTTTTTCACTCTGTAAAAGCCCTTTTTTTCATGATATAACGCCGCCCACGTGCACTACTTTGTCCCCCGCCCGAGGGACAAAGGCGCTATTCGTGATGGGGCGAGGTCGGTTTACCGGTACTACGTCGTCATCTCAAGCGGGGGTTGCCCTGAGCGTGCGGGGGCTCCAGCCAAAATAAGAGTGTCTGACTTTTCTCCAGTGATTTCTCCAGAGCATGTTTTTTTAAAATAATTCCCTGCACCGGTCGGTCCTCCGGGCAGACGGATCCGTATTTACCTTCAGAACCAGAATTTCCCGCCCGGGCTTCATTCTCTTCGATAACCGGTCCCGGGTTTGCTCATAGCAGACTCCTTCAATATGCAAGCGCCGGGCAGAGTCTTTTTATAAGACAAAATAAGAGAACAAAGTAGTCAGAGGTCTCAAAAATATTATGAAACGACAACTGCTGGTATTCTCTGCGCTTCTCCTCCTGTCTGCAGGGCTCGGTGTAGCGGCACGTATTATTGTAGACCCGCTTGTAGCCGGCATATTTTATACAGCTCTTGTACTGACGGTCACGTACCTTATCTTCACCATAATTCTCGGCATATTCCTTGTCAGCCGCATAACCGACCTGAAGACCCGGTATACGGCTAAAAAAGCCATTTCAGTGGTGTCAGTCGTTTTCATCATCGTCCTCTGCCTGCGGATCTGGGTAACGGATACGTCTGCGCTTATTGTGTCGTACGGTATCATCGGCGCAGCCCTTGCCTTTGCCCTGCAGGACGTGTTCAAGAACTTTGTCGGCGGTTTTTTAATCATCATCTCCGGCATGTACCGGGTCGGGGACCGGATCGCCATTGACAACAATTTCGGGGACGTTATGGATATCGGGGTCCTGAACACAACGCTGATGGAGATCCGGGGCTGGGTCTCCGGGGACCAGCCCTCCGGGCGCCTGCTCTCCATACCCAACGGCCTTGTGATCACCCATTCGGTGTACAATTATACCCGCGACCATTCGTTTGTCTGGGACGAGATCTCCATTCCCTTAACCTATGACAGCGACTGGCGGCGGGCAAAGGATCTCATCCTCGGCATCGTGATTAAGGAGACCGCATCGATGACAACGCAGGCCGACGCAGAGATCGAACGGATCGGGGAAACCTATTACCTTCCCAAAAAAGTTGTCGAGCCCTCGGCCTACATCACGCTCACGGACAACTGGATCACGCTTGATATCCGGTACGTCACCGATGCCCGCAGCCGCCGGGTGCTCCGTTCCCGGCTGAACGAACTTGCCCTTGCAGCCATTGAAAAGGATGATGAGATTACCATCTCCTCAACAACGGTCACGGTTACATCGGTGACTGCAAGCCCGACATTTCACAAGGATCGGGTTGCGGTTCCGGATGACCGGGAATAATTTTTTCATCCCTCCGTTTCAGGAGCCGGCGTTTATCATCATGCATCCTGATGGAAGAATCACCCGGGCCGGTTCTTGCATATCATTTAATAATCATCCTAGAGTATCTGACTAGTGAGTAATGGGCTTGAATATGGCTGACAAGGAAAGTTCAGATTCAGGGGGTACTGTCATCGGCTATGAAAGGGAATTTGCCGACATCACCGGGGCAATCGACAGGTACGGGACCGGGGCGCCGTCCCATATTGCCATTGTTGCAGAGCCGATGGCCGGCCGCACGACCCTTGTTGCCGAGATCCGGCGGATATATGGCGACCGGGTACACTACCTGCCCCTCGAGTTCGTCATCAAGCAACCAGGTTTTTTAGATTCCTCTGCCATCGAGGGAGACATTATCCTTATCGACAACTGCCAGTTCCTATCAACACGGAGGATCGGGGGATTTGAAGTCCTTAATGAGTTCCTGCGCACGCAGATTACCTCAAAAAAACTCTTCATCACGACATGGAACACCCACAGCTGGCAGTATCTCTGCTCGGTCATGAACCTTGATGCCTATTTCCCGACGATCGTCTCGTTGAACAAGATGGACATGCCCGTGCTCAAGCAGGTGATCCTCTCGCGTTACAAGCCCGGGGCGATCCGTTTCCTGGACGAAGGGACCGCAGAGCGCTCAATGTTCTTTTCCGTCATCCACAGCACCGTGCAGCTGCCCTTCACGTCAATGGAGATCCCGGTCCCGTGGATAAAACCGAACTTCACGCTGATGTTCCACCGGCTGCCCCGGAAAAAACGCGTCCAGATCTCCCTTGAGGACGTGATTTTTGAAAAGATCAACCGGATCGCGTACGGAAACCCCGGTGTTGCAGTCATGCTCTGGGACGAGAGCCTGAAAGACGATGCGATATCGCTCAGTGCGATCACTGAAACCCAGTTTTCCATCTCGCTTGACACAAACGAATCCTTCATCCTCTCGGTCATCCTCTCCATGGAATCCCTGCATGCCAGGGACCTCTCCGCCATTGCCGGGTCCGAGATGGATATCGACCGGGTCATTTATCGCCTCGTCCAGCAGCGCCTTGTCCGGGACAATACCGGGTATTACAGTATCGAGCCGTTTGCGCTCGGGCCGGTGACGGAATACCTCCGGCGAACAAGGAGGTTGTGGTGACCATGGCCGATTCCCTCTCGCTTGGCAATGTTACGGCAGGACTTGCCCTCAAGACGATCGATGCGGGCCTGATCCTGTATATCATCTTCATCATCATCACCGCGTACCTCATCACGTGGTTGCTCAGCTTCATCCTCGTCCATGTCTCTGAGCGGATCGGCTGGTACCGGACCACGGTCACGATGACCATCCCGCTCCTGAAACTGGCCGTCTATATCATCGCCCTCTATTACATCATCATCGCCATAATCGAGCCCTCGATCCCCCAGATGGTGGCGTTCCTCGCGCTCTTTGCCGCGGGAGTCGGGTTCGGGCTCAAGGACTTCTTTGCCGATATCCTCGGGGGCATCATCATCATCTTTGAAAAACCGTACCAGATCGGCGACAAGGTGACCATTGGTGATAAGTACGGGGAGGTGAAGGATATCGGTATCCGCTCGACCCGTATCCAGACGCCTGCCGATGAGCTGGTATCGGTCCCGAACGGCATTATCTTCAGCCAGCCGGTATCAAGCGGCAATGCCGGCGACCTTGCCATGATGGTGGAGATCGACCTCTACATCCCCCCGGGTTCCGACACTGACCTGGCAATGAAGATCTTACGGGAAGCACTCATCACGTCTAAGTATGTAATCATCTCGAAACAGTATCCCTACACGGTGCTGGTCGAGGACTTCCCGTTCTACATGCGCCTCCGTGCCAAGGGGTATGTCAATGCCCTCCGGCTGGAGTTCGAGTTCAAATCCGAGGTCACCCGTCGGGCATGGACGGAGTTCATGAAGGTGGGGATCCGGCCGCCTGCATTCGTTCCCCCGTCTGAAGAGGTGGCCAGCGGGGAGCCCGTGGATTCCGGGGAGTAGTTCTTTTTTACTCCCGGAGAAAACCTGTGCCCGCCCGGTATGAAATCCCGAAAGTGACAGGGATTTCCCGATGGTTTCTCCAGGGTCCGTAAATTAAGTATAAATAATCCGGTTGTCGATGCCTGATATGAACCGGCATTATGCAGTTCTATTCCTCCTCATCCTTGCGGGTCTCTTCGTGTCCCCCGGACTTGCCGGTGAGATTTCCATAACTGATAATGCGACCATCTGTGCATTGAGCGATGCAGGTTTCATCGTAAACGTTGGAAAAATGGAGACATTTGATATCATCGATATGTACAACGCAGGGTTCACGCCGTCCTGTTACGCTAATAACCCCAGCGCCCCCTACATGATAACCAAGATCCCAAAGGCTCCCGGGCAGACCAGCAACAACACCATCACCGATGCCCCGCTCATCCCCGCAAACCGAGGGTTATGGGAGGATTACCGGCTCCGGCCTGACGAAGCCGTGGTCTTCATCGGAACGACTCCCCCGGCATGCGACTATTTCAGCTACTGCGGGTACCTGGTCATGCGGTATTTCCCGGATTCGGGCGGCATGCGGCGGGTCTTTGCCAGCCTCGGGGACAGCACAAACGACCAGATGCTTGCCGGTGAGATCGCGTACCAGGACGGTGTGTTTGAAAGGCCAATCATCATGATCCTTACTGCGGACAAAAATACCGACAAAAGGGCAAGGAGCGCCCTTATGCAGGCAGGCTACCCGGAAGAGATCATGCACACGAAGATCATCCCGGATCCTATCGTCCGCATGGGACTGGGGGACAAATCCGATACCTTCTCCCTGCTGCACCGCGTCGCCTTCTTCCATGACACGGAGGCGGGAAGCGCGTACATGAACAGCACGCCGGGCCTCGTGTACCGGCTCACGCCGGCAGTTGAAACAAGACCGGATTATTTTCCGGTCCCCCGGCTCATAATACGGGGAACTGGCGACACCCGTGAACTGGACCTCTACGACGACCTCGAAGAACTCCGGGAAGTGATCCTGGAAAAATACGGCAGGGACCGGGCAGATGAGCTGGTGACACAGGTCTGGCTCTACGAGGGATACGATGCAATCCAGCGGGGTATCGACGTGCTGGGCGAGATCCGCGATACGGCATACCTCCAGACTTCCAACACCACCCTTGGCAACGACCCCGATGAGTTCATCATCGTCTATGGCGTGAACCATGCGGCAACCGAAAAGGCGACCTATTCCAACTTCGGGCTCTACGGCACAACGGCGATGAACGGTATCGAGGGGGTATCGAACCACAATTACACCGGCACAGCCGAAGCGTTCCTCCCGGACAACCCCAATGCAAAATATCTCTATGTTGCAAGGATTGCCCGCCACTCATTCGGGGACCCGGCAACCACGGTCATTCCATCCGGTGTCGGAGGGTACGGGATCGAGCCCGATGAGACCTGTTTCGTCGGATACCGGGCCTATGCCCAGCCCGCGACCATGATCGGGGCGGAATGGTCCGAGCTCGTGTATGACCGGGCGATAAAATTCAATCCCCACCCGGGTTTCAGTATCGATGGCGGTTACCGGCCCGGGATGGCAACCGCGATCCTCGCACCGGGCCGGGGAGAATAATATCCATGCAATCCCGGGATACATCCCGCAGATGAACGCCCGGTTCCTTTTTTCCGGTATACGTATCAGGATTCTTACGGGCAGGTGACTGATACGTGTCTTTGGATTACTTTTTTCTTATATGGAGTGGGTAAAGGAAACACTATACGCAAGGTCATGTTTTGCAGCAATGGATGCGGTCACAACGCAGGGCATTGGACCGGGGCACTCCGTGACCTGCCGGTCGATGCTTTCAGGCACCCATCAGGCCGGGAACATGAAGGGGCAAAAACCATGGGTGTAAACGATAATTCAGAAAAATCCCTGCCCGGCAGGGAGATGGCGGACGACAGCCAGTACAGTCTAGTAAAAATTATTACCATCTGGGCGCTTGCCACAGCACCCATGACATTATTTGCATTTGTCGTAACCCCGGCAATTATCAGCTATTTTGCAATCCCGGCAAGCACTCCGCCGTTTCTTGTTTTCTGGCCGCTGATGATCCTCGGCCTTGTCTGGCAGTTTGTGCTGTCCCTGATTATCATCCATAACGAGACCGGGAACCTGAAATGGGAGACGATGAAAAAACGGATGTGGTACACCATGCCCCGCGATCCCATAACCGGCGAGAAACGCGCCAGTTTATTCCTGTGGGCCATTCCCTTCATCGCATCAGGCCTGGTTCTGATGACATTTCCGTTACCTGACTTTCTCGGCTCCGTCTTTCCCGCGATCAACAGCCTGCCCCACTACAACATGGGGGCGCTGATGACTCCGGAGTTCCAGGGTGCCTGGATGCTGGTTGTCCTGACACTGATAACCATACCGTTCAACTACTTCCTTGGCGAAGAGTTTCTTTTCCGGGGGATACTGCTCCCGAAGATGAATGGCGTGTTCGGGAAATGGGACTGGTTTTTCAATGGGGTTTTTTTCGGGTTGTACCATCTTCACAAACCCCAGGGAATTCTCTCCCAGGTATTGTTCTCAGGGTTTTTGCTGAGTTACCCGGCCAAACGGTTCCGGAGCAACTGGATGGCAGTGATCATCCATGGCATTGAAGCCCCGCTTGCCTTGTGGTTTGTTCTGGGAATCGTTCTCGGGTAAGCAGAGCACGACGGTATATTTTTTTTTATTGAACGGGTATTGAAAAAAATCTCTGTAAAAACCTTTTTTTGATTTCAACAGAGCAAAAAAATGGAACAGGATAAATCCTTCACAAACCCTGCATCCCCCCGGATACAGGGTCAGGCCGGCATCTCCCGTTTCAGGTATTCGTACACGCCCGGCCGGTCAAAGCGGTGACGAATAATATAAGTATAAATCGCGGAATAATCGAAAAAATTTCGCCGGGTCTGTTCATACACAGAGATATTTTCGGCGGTATCCTGTGGCATTTCCTTCATCTGCAAGGCAAGCGTTCCGGAACGGTTGTCAGCAATCAGTGTTCTATCACTGATGAACCGTGTCTCGCTTCCGCGGCGGTAGATCATCGTTCCAGATCCAATCGGGATCGTAACAGGATCGAGATACATCATCTTTGCGCCACGGAGTCGGTTGACCGGGACACCGATAAACGAATAATCCATGATATCTACGTACGCATAACCGGTATCGAGGTAGAGGTTGTCATCCGCACCTATCCCGACCACCATATGCTTGTCCTTCTCAAAGAGCAGGAGTGCAACCTTATACCCTTCGCGGGATAACAGCCCGGCAAGCAGCAGGCTCTTGTCATCACAGTCACCCACACGGTCATATACGGTCTCAACGGGATACTTTGCCGGGTTATCTGTGGCACGATACTCAATGGACTGGGCATACGCGGCCAGAAGTTCAACATATTCATCAGAGGTCAGGTTCCGTTCGATGCGGATCGTGCGGAACTGGCCGATAAGATCAGTAAAGAGTTCATCCTGCGCCGGGTCCCCGATCATCGAACGCGCGCTGGCTGCTTCCCATGTCGCATAAGGCACACCGACATGGGTGAATATGCGTTTGTCAGTATTCTTTGCCCCAGCATACACCGAACTGTTGACCGCAAGGGAGATGGTGACATTTTCCTTCCCAAAGGGCAAGGTATGCGAGACTGGCATGGCAGGCGTACCCAGCAGGGAAGTATCCGGCTCAATTGCATTCACTTTCACCGGTTCGACAAGATAGGCATTGGCGATTACAACCAGGCCGACAATGATTGCAATTGCTGAAGCACAGATGAGGATAAGGTTGGGGGAGTTCTTTTCCATCAGTCACCTGCTGTTCTTGAAATACATGGCCGGGGATACGAGACAGAACAGGAGCGCCGGGGAGTATCCGGATTCATGTCGCCATCTCCTTTTTCAGATACGCTATAACTCCCGGCCGGTCGAGCGGGTGGTTCATGATGTACGTGTGGATGGCAGCTGAGCGGTCCCGCTCGCCAAGCACCGCGAGATATTCCGTACCGTTCCGTTCAGCCACCGGGAACGCATCGAGCCGTAACGTCAGCTCCGCCGCTTTCTGTTCCGTAAGCACCGACATATTGTGGATGTAACTCGTCTGGCTTCCGACACGGTAGATCTTCGTCCCGGTACTGACCGGAATGACAAGGGGCTCGGAGTTGAGGGGCTTTTTGGTCATGATAGAAAATGACGGGATACCGACGTAGGCCGGCGTCATCGCCTCGAGATAGGTGTAACCCGTTGACTTGTAGGGGAATGCATCCGATCCAACCCCCATTGCCATGTGGCTCTCGGGGCCGAACTTGAGGAGCGCGACAGAATACCCCTCGCGGGCAAGGAGCCCGGATAAGAGGATTGCTTTGTCGTCGCAGTCGCCCATATTCTCCACCAGCAGTTCGGCCGGGTACCTGGGTGGAGAAATCCCGCCGTCCTTGTACGGGATGGTCTGGATATACGCAGTCATCATTTCGAGATACTCGTCATCGGTCAGGTTCCGCTTATCGCGAATTGTCCGGAACTGTTCGAGAAGGTCCTCGTAAATCGCGTCCTGCGTGGGATCGTTGATTATTGCCTGGTAATACCGGGTGCCATATCCTTTCGGGTCGCCGACAAGGATGATACCCCGGTACGTCTTCTTCGAGGCCTCATACACGGACCTGTTCACGGCTATGGAGACGGATGCTGAGCTGTTGTGGAAGTTGAATGACCGGGTGATATTCGCAGGAGGAGCCGCCGGGGCTGAATCATCCAGGACAACATGGGGCACATCGAAGAGGATATCGGAGAATGCGAGGATGAAGATGCCAAAGACCAGAAGGAAGAGGCAGATGCCGACAAGGATCAGTTGCAGCATCCGTGCGAGTGGGGGGAATTCTTCCATTTTTCTCTCCATGTTATTCTTAAAAACCAAACCGTATTCACTCGTTTTTGGTGACTGGGATATTATACACCGGTGCAGAGAATATCCGGATTACCTGATCGTTCTGAATTATTCTGTGCTCATGAATATTAAGGAGATCCAAATAATGCGTGATGCCGGTTTTTCCGGCTGAAAACGCCATAGCCCTGCCAGTTGGCAGTCGTGATCAAACGACATTCCCTGGTATTCGTGATCCCGACAAGCACACATTAATGGCTGCATGACAAAAATTTCATGGCAAGAGAGGGGGAAGAGAGAAGATGCACTACAAAAAATCCGGCCCGGACTTCATCCTCCGGATCGACCGGGGGGAAGAGATCGTCAGCACGCTGAAAGACTTCTGCACCGACCAGAAGATCACTCTTGGCACAGTCCAGGGGATCGGGGCCGTTGGGAACGCAGTGATCGGCCTCTTTGAGACTGCGACAAAAACATATCACACCACGACACTTTCAGGCGACCACGAGATCACATCGCTTGTCGGCAACATTACCACGATGGACGGCAAGCCCTACCTTCACCTCCATATCACCCTCTCCGATGCAACCTACCTTGCTTTCGGAGGCCACCTGACGAGTGCCGTGGTCAGCGGGACGTGCGAGATATTCATCCATACGATAGATGATTCGCTGGGGCGGACGTTCGACGCGGATGTCGGGCTGAACGTGTTTGACTAGTGAATCCCTTTTTTTATCTGCACAACTAAAAAGCTGGGATACCATCATGACGTACCTAGACTGGGGGTGTGAACCCCTTGCAGCGGAATGCCAGTCCTGCCTCGATGCCATCTGCAATGCGTGTAATGAGGAATTCAGGAAAAGGCCCGGGGATCATGAAGAAACCGGCGGCGACGGGGGAGCGTGCCCTGACTCGTACGAACCGGATTGTGACCGGTGCGAGCTTGCGAAGAAGCCGGACTGTGCACACTGTGAGATTATTCTTGAGGTCTGCCGCAATTGCAGCGAGAATGAGACCTGCGAGTTCAGGATTTCTGAATAACCATTTACAGGACAGAAAATTTTCTCACCAATGATCGCAGGAGACATACATTCCTCCCACCATGCTCCTATGATAAGGGTGAGCGGACGGGACCGCTGTTACGGTGATTTCTGGCTTTCGTCCGCCCACGGCCTGAGCATGTCGCGGTCCCGCATGAATGTCGCCCTGCTCCGGGCCTGGGCCGGACTCAGCATCCGCTCCTGGACAAAATCATATTCGCAGAGGATCTTTGAGTTTTTGAGCAGGGTTGCCCGGACCGGCTGGGGCCGGTGAGTAACCTCTTCCTGATTACGGAAATGCCACCGGATCCTCCGGTAGGTGAGCCAGTCGAGTTTCATGGCAAGCGTTGCATGGAACCGGAATTCTTCGGCAGAATCGAGGTCGTACTTCCGCAGGGTACAATAGGGTAAAAGCGCCTGCGATAGATGGTACCGGAACTGCTGTAAGGTCTCTTCCGGAGTGATCGTGACGTACACAACCCGTGAGTTGTCAAAGAACCCGTACCCCCCGACCCGGAATTTCGGGACCGTGTGCAGGTCCGCACAGATGCGGGCGAAATCCCGGGCCAGCTGCTCTTCGTTTTGGGTTGAGAACGGCCCGACCAGCGTGATATGCGGGACTGCCAGTTTCTCCCCACAACTGAACTTCTCCGCAAGCTGGTCGCTCAAATGCCGGATCTGGTGCTTCACCGGGCCCATAAGGCGGATGTCGATCAGGTAGCGGCTCATTCATTTTATGTACAGGACACAGGATTTGAAGAGTTTGCGGTCGGGGGTGGGGGC
>CAZMCL010000025.1:0-12398 GCA_964564375.1 uncultured Methanoregula sp.
GCTTTGGCAGCGTCATCCAGGTAGGGGCAGAGATCCACATCGGTCTTACCCCCGGCAAGTTTCATGGCAAAGGTGAGGCAGGTGGGGTCTCCGCATTCCTTGCAGTTCTTCTTCGGGAGCAGTTTGTAGATATCCAGGGCCTTGAGTGCCATCTCACTGCACCCCCACGTTGCTGGTGGTCGTTTTCATGTTTTCAAATGCCTGCCGGAGCAGCCCGATACTCTTCGGGTGGCGGACGCAGATGATCTCCGCGCCGGCAGCCGCGGCAGCTATTCCTGTATAGAACTCCCAGGCCACCGCTACATCGTCGATGGATGCGGCCGGGGCTTCCCGGACTTCTTTGATGGTGAGCGTGTCGGCAGGAGAACAGATCATGGGCATTGCAAGATCCGCATCTCCTTTGAGCGCAGAGAAACGGATCCGTTCCATAGCCGAGTAAGAGTATTCGAACCCGTACCCGAGTGAGCCGGTGTATGGGTCGATGACGATACGATCGTGCTGGACGCCGATTTCCCGGAGGAGGATATTGAGCTGCTTGGCAAGGTTGATATCAATGGGTGACTGGGCAATGATGGAATGGTTATAGGCCATCGCTGCGGCGGCTATGCTCCTGTACCGTCCTGCTTCGGCTGTACCAAGCAGAAGCCGTTCGCCCTGCCCGGCCTCACCGCATTTTAAGAAAACCTCGCTGTCAATCTTCGGTTCATTACTGCCCTCAAGAATCAGGGGCAGGCTGGTGGCCGACAGGACTGACTCCAGGGTTTTTGCGACCGATGCGATATCGGAAAAATTCCGTTCTTTCGTGCTGGTCAGGTGAAGTCGCACAATATCCGCCTTGTACTCGTTGGTGGCGGTCTTTGCCCATTCCGTCGGGTTGTTCACCAGATCCCCGCAGTAGTCACGGATAATGGGTGACCAGAAGACCGGGTCGTCGCAGATCTCGAATGCGATGAGGGGCGAGGGTGATGAAGATGATTCCTCCTGGAACGGGAGAGTAGATCCCCCGCCAACCTGGTAGGATATGCTCCTTGTTCCGCCATCGGATTTTGTTGCCCCGAGTGTCACGTTGCCGATAGTTCCAGTCCATCCAAAGGAGAGGTCGTATGCCATGGTTCTCACATCAGCGGTTTCATGGCAAGAGCCGGGTGCTGCACGCGCTCAAGGAAAACAGCAAGATCCTCGATTGTTGGTGCGGTATTCTCATCGGCGATCTTTGCAAAGAACCCATCTTTTTTCTGGTCGGCGAGTTTCTTCTCAAGCCGGGTTTTCAGTTCTTCCTTGAGCTGGGACGGCATCCAGACGAGGCGGTCGATCCCTCCTTCACCCTGTAAGAACCGGTCCGACAAAACATAGTTCTTGGCAATCCCGGCAAAACCCGGTGTCTGGGCACCCCCGCCTATTGTTCCTGCAAGAGTTGAGAAGGTCATACCGGAGGGGGTGATTCCTGTGAATTCCCGGTTCACGACCATGATGCCGTTCACCTCGGGGAGCATGAGGGCGATAGCCTCAAAGCACCCGCAACAGGTCATCGGGTATTCCATCACGCTGTAGAGCGATATGCGTTCGATCTCACCATGGCTGGCCTTCTTGACAAACCGGTTCACGCCATCGTACTCCCCGTTCTGGAGGTTGAGTATTGCACCTTTCTCGACCGGCTGGTTGGCACCGGAAGGAGAGATCTCGTAGGCAATTTTTCCGTCAAGCCAGCTGAGCGCTCCGCAGAGTCCCATCCGTTCCGGGGTAATGATGCAGACATGGTTGGGGGCAAAAGTCTGGCAGAGCGTGCAGGAGTAATAAATATTTACTTCATTGTCCCGCATTCCCTTGATCCGGGCGTCGCGTTCGTCATATACCCGTTCAGCCTCCTTCTTTGCTTCCAGCACCTTTGCTTCATCGGTGATAAGTGTGACAGAGACCGCTTCCAGGAGCTGGGGGAAATCCATCCGGAACTTGCTTGCCAGAAGTTTTCCGATATGCTCGATTTTCACCCCCTTTGCTACGGCCTCCTTTGAGAGCCTGAGCCAGATGAGATCCCGCTGGGCAACGTGCCACGATCCCTCGCCGTAATTCACGAAATTATGGATCCGCCGCTCGAGAACAGGCTCGTAGTCCTTCTTCATGGTCTTTCCGGCAACATTGATGATGATACCAAGGGGATTGGCGCTTCCCTCGGTCATGGCATCCACTTCCGGGCCGATGACCGTCACTTCGCCATCCGTGATTTCATTGGTATCAACCATGCGGAGGAGCTCGAAGGCGGGCGATCTCCCCCCGCCAAACTCAACATACATCTCCTCTTTCCGGATACTCTTGCCCTCAAATGCGGGAGAGCATCCCATCGGAATGGGAATGGCAGTCACATTGACGCGTATCCCTTTCTCCTCCATTCCCTTCCGCACAACATCCCCGGAGTCTGCTGCGGTCCATGTGCCGCCCTCATATCTCCCAAGGGAGAGGATCGGGAATCCCAGCACACGCATCCCGTCCACAAATGCAATTTCTTCATCGGTGAGGCCGGGGAATACAATGACAATCGCCTTTGCCCGTTCCGCCGCATAGTGGAGGAGACGGTGGGTATCCCCGGGAGTAACGCCGCCAAACATCATGGCTACCCGGGCAATGATGTCCACGAAATAGATGCCATGGGACGGCCTTGAACCAAGAGGGATAAGGCGGTAATCGAGCCCGAGTTTCACACCCGCATCAGAAAGGGTTGGAATAACGCCCCCGGAAAGGAACGTCAGCATATATTTCTCCTGCAGTTCCCGGCAAATAGCTGCAGCACTGTCGGCACTATCGGGTTTGCCGAGTATGAGGGCCAGGCCAAGGATACTACCATCGACCAGGGAGTAACCGAGTTTTCTGATTACTGTGTCCCCGATGAAACCGGTATAGGGGTCGGGCTCCCTGCCGGAAGTTGCGATATCTGCTGCGAGAAGGCACTCCGAGGCAACAATGGGGTTGTTGCCGGTCTTTGCATACACTTCCTGTGCAGCAGCATTGTCATGAACTTCAATGCCGGTTAAGGCAAATGATATCGGAAGGTGATACGCAGTATCCTCGTAGGAGAATGATCCCGTGAGTGCAGGAACTTTTGACTGCAGCAGGGCATCACCTTTTTTTCTGGCCAATTCCACGTCGGTCATAGTCCTTTCCATCTGATCAGTGGGTTGCCCGGTAAGATAGATATAGTTTCGTTATTGGGTAAAAAGATGAAAAAAGACCGATGAGGGATAACCGGAGAATGACAAAATTATATTCATTTAAAATGATAATCTCTTAACTAAGAGGCACAGAATGGGAAACCACAAAAAAACAACATATCTTCTGGCATGCGGCCTGCTGGTCGCTCTCATGATAATTTCCTTGCCGGCCGGTGCTGTCAACGGTACAATCAGCATCGCATACCGGGGATCCGGCGGGTATTATATCGGAGACACGATCATTTTTGATGGTCATAACTCATTTAGTAATATTACGCTCATCCGGTTAACCGGCCCCGATCTTCCCCCGGGCGGAGTTCCGATTTATGATCTCAACGCGGATGTTGGATCGGGAACCATCATTCCGGGCGATACATCAGGTTCGTGGAAATTTGCCTGGTATACTGGTACTATCCGGGGCATAGAGAAACTCCAGACTGCACGATATACGCTTACGGTCTTTGATAATACATATCCGGAGAAGATTGCATCAACATCTGTCCTGTTAAAAAAACCTGAATTTTATGTTATTGCCACCCCTGACGTTGCGGGATTCGGGGATTATGTCCAGCTGACAGGGACCGTGGAAAACGGTGTCAGTAGTGCGAATTTTGACATTACCGACGAGGGAGGAGATCTTGTCTATTCCTATAAGTCATCAATTAGTTCTTCGGGATATTTTCACAAGGGATTTTATATCGATACACCCCCGGGTGAATACACTATCACGATGTCCAGCCCATCTGTAAGGACAACTTACCGGACTTACCTGACCGTTAAAGCCAGGGCGACACCAACTGATGTTCCGGAAGGAATGGTTTCTGAATCCGGAACCATTACTTCCGGTGCAACGATCCCCGCATCTCCCCTTCCCCAGGCCACCCAATCAACAATCGACAGCTTAGGATCCCTGTCAGTTATATCCAGCCCGCTGGGAGCTACCGTTTACCTGGATTCCGAAATTCAGGGGCAGACTCCTATCGAGCTTGCCCCGGTATCGTCCGGTAATCACATTGTTGAGATCAAAGCACCGGGTTACCAGACTTTTTTAGTACAGGTACTGGTGAACGCTGGAGAAACAAAGGAAGTTAATACGGTTTTACAAAAGAGTTTGGCATCCACGCCACTTTCAATTGTCACGGTAATTGCTGGTATTATTATCTCACTTGCGCTGATCCTTGCCACAATCCGGCGCAGAATTCCCTGATCCTTTTTTTATCTGCCTGACACATCCGGGTTTTTTCAGGGAGCCGTCATAACATATTTCGCTCACAACAACTGACAATATTTACACAACCGGTGATGCATTCGTGAAAATTTTTTCCTTTATCGCCCATATGCCGGATACTCCCGGGTCACTCCACCGGGCCGCTGAGATCATTAAAAAATATAACGGGAATATCAACCGGATCCAGTTTGACCGTCGGATCGATCCCGGGACCGTTTTTTACGAAGTGACTGCGTCAGATGATGCATATGCTGCAATAGCGCGGGATCTTGCTGCAATCGGGTATCTCCAGACCTCAATAAAACCGCTTGACTTCCTGAAGTTTTCTGTTCATATGCCTCACCAGCCCGGGGCACTTCATGAATTTTTAAATTACACCACATCTGCAGGGGCAAATATTGCGTTTATTGATTTTGATGATAAAAGCCGTCATCCCAATCGCCTTACGGTCAGCCTGAACCTTGAACAAAGTACTGTTGTGGAAGAGCTGCTCGATCAGCTGAAATCCCGGTTCCGGCTGGAGATCCTGGAGTACGATAAGACCGGAAAGCATCTCGATGACACGGTTTTCTACGTACGGTATGCCCAGGCAGTCCGCGAGATTATTGGCGATTCCGAGGATGATTTTCTCCTCTCGTTCCTGGCTGATACCAACCATATCGCGCAGGAACTAAATGACCGGGGCTGCGACCCGCACCAGGTTTTCGAAAGTGTCCTTGCTACCGGACGGACTATGAACGCGACCAACGGGAATGATTTCTATGCTGATGTTCAGCAGTTCGCGATCACAGAACAGGTTTCGCTTGCCTGCTTCCAGGTGCCCTGCGGGGGGAACGTCTTTATCCTCCATACCCAGGACGAGATGTTGATGATTGATACGGGCTACGGCATCTACCATGACTCGCTGGTCGCCATGTTATCCGCGTATGGCCTTGGGGATGTGCGCAAACTTTCCAGGATCGTCATTACGCATGCCGATGCCGACCACTGCGGCGCGGCCGGGTTCTATGAAGTCCCGGTGTACATGCATGCAGGAACGCTCGATATCATCCGGACCAACAACCGCGCATACGGCTCCCGGAGCGACCATTCCAGTCTCGATGCATTCTACACCAAGATGATAAATCTCTTTTCCCGGTTCAATACGCCAAAGGACATCCGGTGTTTTTCCGGCCCGGATGGTTCGGCACGGAAAACATTCCCGGTTATCGGGCGGTGCCGGATCGGCGATATCGAACTCGAGGTGCTGGACGGACTCGGGGGCCATACGCACGGGCAGGTCTTCTTATATTCACGGGACCATGGTCTCCTCTTTACCGCAGACAGCATCATCAATTTTACCAGTCTCACAAAGGAGCGGGCGGATTACAATTCGCTTGCCGCATTCCTGGTCACTTCAGTCAATGTCGACAGCGAGAATGCGAAAAAGGAGCGCATGGGGCTGCTGGATCTGGCGCAGGAGACCGATGCGGTACTGGCTTCATCGTGTCACCGGTGCCTCATCTGCGGCGGTCATGGCGCCGTGTCCGTGCTTGAGAACAAAAAACTCATTCCCGCTGGCACAATCGAGCGGTTCAATGCGAAAAGACAGGTATGAGGTTGCAATCTCTCCACGCAATAGCCGCCAAAAGCCTGTGGGTATCATATTTTTGTGTGTATTTCTTTCATTCGAATTTCTTTCATTCGAAATTCTCATCTACTTTGCAGATACATCAATGGTAGAGAGAATCATGGAAAGCCACAGGGTACAGGAAATGATGCGGCTGATGGCAGCACGGATCCGGTCCATTGCAAATACCATCGCAGACGAGGATGTCAAAAAATTTCTCAATGAACTTCTGCAGGCAAAACGGATCTATGTCATCGGGGCCGGGCGAAGCGGCCTTGTAGCAAAAGCTTTTGCCATGCGCCTGATGCACCTTGGCCTGCATGCATATGTTGTCGGGGAGACCATCACGCCCGCACTGAATAAAGGGGACCTGATGGTGGTCTTTTCAGGTTCCGGCAAGACCAAGACCATTGCAGATATCGCCGACACTGCGCACGAGATTGGGGCACACATCTGCCTGATAACTTCCAATGCCGATTCCCGTATCGGGAACCTTTCGCAGTGTATTGTCATCATAGAGCACCAGCGCGATGCGGTTCTGGATGAGGCCGTGGAGTTTGAAATCCGGCAAATGATGGGCGAGAACAAATCTTTTGCCCCGCTTGGCACCATATTCGAGACCGCCTCCATGATCTTTGCCGATGCGGTCATCTCCCGCTTGATGGAGATCACGCAGACAGATGAGAATGCACTGAAGAACCGGCATACGAACATCGAGTGAGATGAATGTTGAGGAAACGGGCATGAAATTCTCTGAACGGGTAACAGGAATCGAGATCTCCGGCATCCGGAAGATTTTTGAGGCGGCCGGCCCGGACTCCATCAACATGGGTCTTGGCCAGCCGGACTTCGACACCCCGCAACATATCAAGGATGCGGCGGTAAAAGCAATCCAGGAAGGAAAGACCGGGTACACGACCAACAACGGGATACCCGAACTGCGGGCTGCGATCAGTAAGAAATTCAAAAATGAGAACGGGGTCAAGTACCACCCGGACCAGGTCATCGTCACGGCAGGTGCGAGCGAAGCACTCCATATCATTATGCAGGCACTCTTAAACACGGGCGATCGCGTCCTCTGCCAGGACCCGGGTTTTGTCTCCTATGCCTCCCTTGCCATCATTGCCGGGGGAAAACCGGTCAGCGTTCCGCTCACCCGCGATCTCCATATCGATGTCGAGAAGGCAAAAGCCTTAATGGACGGCGCAAAGATCTTTGTCTTAAACTCGCCCGGTAACCCGACCGGTGCTGTTGAAAGCGAGGAGTCGATCAGGGCAATTGTCGAGTATGCCGCGGATAAAGGAGTTACGGTAGTCTCCGATGAGGTGTATGAGCATTTCATCTACGGCAAAAAACATTACAGCGCTGCACGGTTCGGTGAGAATGTCATCACCATCAACGCCACGAGCAAGACCTACGCGATGACCGGGTGGCGCCTCGGGTATCTTGCGGCATCACCGGAGATTATCGGGCAGTGTCTCAAGGTCCACCAGTACTGCCAGGCATGCGCAACCTCAATCTCCCAGTATGCCGCAGTTGCCGCGTACGAGGGCAACCAGGATGTGGTAAAAGTCATGCATGACGAGTACGAGGCCCGGCGTGATCTCATCTGGCAGGGATTTGCCGATATAGGCCTTTCCTTCCCAAAACCGGAAGGGGCGTTTTATGTGTTTGTCCCGATGAAGCCTGCGCTGACGGAGAAGATCATCGCGAATGGTGTTATTGCCGTTCCCGGCTCGGCATTCGGTGTCAATGCACCGGAATACACCCGGTTCAGTTATGCCACATCGCGACAGAATATTACGCGTGCGCTTGAACGAATACAAGCATCGATGTGATTAATATGGTCAAGGAACTTTTATGCAAATTATCCAATGCCCACGGCGTTTCGGGCAGTGAAGGCAGCGTCTTTTCGATAATAAAACAGGAGCTCAAAGGACACGTGGACGAGATCCGCGAGGATACTATGGGCAACCTGATTGCAACAAAGAAAGGCAATAACTTCAAGGTTATGATAGCTGCCCACATGGACGAGATTGGACTGATGGTGAAGTATATCGATGACAAGGGTTTCATCAGTTTTGTAGCCCTTGGCGGCTGGTACGGCCCCACGCTTTATAACCAGCGTGTCGTCCTTCATGGAACCCACGGCCCCTGCTTTGGCGTCATCGGCGGCAAGCCCCCGCACATGATGGACGAGGAAGAGCGCAAGAAAGGTGTCAAGATTGATGACATGTTCATCGATGTCGGGGCCGTCAACAGGGAAGAGGTTGAGTATCTTGGGATCGATGTCGGGACGCCCGTGACGGTTGACCGCGAGTTTGCCACCCTTGCAAACAGCCGCGTGACCGGCAAGGCTTTCGACAACCGTGCCGGTGTAGCGATGCTGATAAAGACCTTAAAGGAAGTAAAGTCCCCGCTCACGATTTTCGGGGTCTTCACCGTGCAGGAAGAAGTGGGGCTGAAAGGGGCAAGGACAAGCGCGTATTCGCTCGAGCCGGACTGTGCAATCGCAACCGATGTCACTATCCCCGGAGATCACCCGGGTATTGAGATGAAGGATGCACCGGTGGCGATGGGAAAAGGCCCTGTTGTGACTGTTGTTGATTCAAGCGGCAGGGGACTCATTGCAAGCCGGAAAGTCGTAAGCTGGCTCAAGGGTGCGGCAGATGCAAACAAGATTCCCATCCAGCTCGAAGTAGGCAGCGGCGGAACGACCGATGCAACGGCCATCACCTGACCAAGGGCGGCATCCCGAGCACGACCGTCAGTATAGCCGCCCGCTACATCCACTCGCCGGTCGAGGTACTGGACCTCAATGATATTGAGGCCGCGGTCAGTTTACTCAAGGCTGCGCTTAAGAAAAAGCCGGCGCTCTAATTACCTAATTTTTTTTATCAAAAATTGCCTTTTTTTATAAAGTGAAATTCACTTCTTGTGCCACGTTATTCCCTATGGGGGGATAGGGAGCATTGGGAGAGAGCGGGGTCAGTTACCGCAAAATACGCCACCCCCCAATTGGGGGATATCCCAGTGGCGGGGGCATTAGCCCCCGAGAACGTTAGATCTTTGCAGGTAATTTCAACAAAAAAACTATTGTCTTATCCCTTTCCACCCATGAACAGGCTGAGCGCAAGCCCCGTGACCAGCGCGACGAGCGCATCGGTCTGGAAGAATGCCGGCGAGATGAGCTGGTCGAGTGGGATATTGCCCCAGAAGTAGCCAAGGACCATTGCGATGATCGTGCCGACAATGACCGCCATTATCAGGTGGCGGAGGCCGGTCAGGTAATTGTGGTACGTGAAGTGGATGAAGAAGAGCCCGGCAATGATGAAGAGGACAAAAAATGCAACCCCGACCTGGAACGAGGGAGCTGGCATGGTCTTTGACGAGAAGACGCCGAACTGGGCTACAACAAGGTAGGCGAGGACAGCCCCGAGGCTCTTGTCGCTCTTGAGGTTGCTGACTGACAGTGACTCTCTCATGGCCGACATGGTTCCCCCTTCGCCTGCTTCCGGAACGGGAGCTTGTTGGGCTGCAGCCGGTGTGACCGGCATGACCGCTATGGCAGGAGGTTCCTCAGGGATAGTGGTCACAGGTAATGAGACATGTGCCGCGGATGCCGCTGCTTCCAGAATTTCCGGACTTTCTGGTTCTGCCAGTATTTCCCCACTTCCCTTAATTTCCGGAACCGGAATTACAGGTTCTGACGGTACTTCCGCTCCAGCCGGCACTTCCGGGCCGGGAGCCGCAGGTTCTGCCCGTGCCTCGTATAATGACTGGAGTGCGACGTACAGTGAGGTGCTGATGGCAGCAAAGCCGATGATAAAACCGACTGCACCAAAAATTATGGTGTCGTTTGTCAGGCCTTCGGTCGTTACCCGGAAATAGAACATGGTCACGAACTGCCAGAACGCAAGCGTGACGATGATGAAGAGGATGATTTTCTTTAGAAAAACTATCAGCAGGCCGGTTAGTTTGTTGATGACAACAACCGCGATGAAAAATGCGATGAGCGTAATGGTCAGCGCAAATATATCGCCCCGCATGATATCGGCCGGCAACGAACCGATATAGCTGGTCACATATGCAACAATTCCTTCTGGTGACAGTTCCATGTTCATTTCTCCGTGCAATGATAACGTGGTTGAAAGATTATATAATTGATGGAAATTCCGGTTAACGGGAGTCCTGTTGACGTTTCCAGAACCTGGTGCTCCTGCTTTGAACCTGCCTGGGAATAATCCTGCCATGCTGTCACCAGAGAAGGATAGTGTATTTTGGAGATGGTCAAAAACAAGCCCTCTGCGGGCCCGGATTGCCCCTTTTTTTCAAACCCGGGGTAATAATTCCAAAAAACAGGGGAATAATTCGCAGCGATCCGATGTTTTTACGCCGGTGAGGGGAGGTAACAATTAGCAGTATTTGGGGGGCGAAACGGAGCGGGGGATGGGGTTTCGTTCATTGCCGGAGGTGAACCCGCGTCCGGAGGGGCATGGCGGCCGTTTAAACGGGAGTCCGGGTTTCACGCCGGAGAAATAGTATCAACGGATATTGAAATCTGATGATTAAATGGGGGTATGACGAGTAGCAGGCCGATTGCACCTGGATATTTTTCATGGGGCCCCAAAAAAATCATCGACCCCCTACCCCCGCTTACAAACTGTGAGCTGATGGAGGGGACCCCGCCTGAAAAATTTTGAGGGCCCCCCCTTGCGATTGTTTTAAGGGGGGCCCTTTGACAAGCGATAGAGGGGGACCCCCTGCATAACCGCAAACGTGCATCCCACTCCGGCGTGAAGGCTATCTGGAAAATCAGGGAGGACCCCCCTTGAGGTTATGCGGAGGGGGTACCCCTTGCGATTGTTTTGGGTGGGGTCCCCTTGAAGATCAATGATGGGGTCCCCCCTTGATGTGTGCGGGCCGGAGTGTGGGGGACCTGTGAAAATAATTGCGGAGGGGGGGCCCCTCCCACCACCGGGCCCGGCCTCCGGCATGGCGTTCCGCCGGAGATTTCGTGTGCATGGGTGTGGCGGATGGGGGGTCCCCCCCTCCGGTTTTTAAAGAGGCGGGGGGAGTATCCCCCTCCGGAAATTTTAGCGGGAGGGGGAGGGGGGGTATACCCCCCTGACTCATGGATGGGTAAGGAGCCGGTTTTTAAGTGGAACTGGATTATCCCCGATTGCTGGTTTTCGGTGGTGAACTGGTGTGATCCCCTCATGACAAAATTGAGTAAGCAGCCGTATACTCCGGAAGCGGAGGGGGGAGGGTACCCCCACCCTCCCCCCATGCATGGCGGGGGGAGTATCCCCCTCCGGAAATTTTTGCGGGAGGGGAAGGGGGGGCAGGGCTCTCCTGTTGATCTCGCCCGGTTTCCGGTTGGGCCGATGACGTTGCGATGCCTTACGCGCAAAACGCCTTTCGGGTTTTGCGCTACTCATTACCGTAACCAGCTGGATGAAACCGAATTGCCCAGCCGCGACCCGATGAGGCGTCGCGGCGACCCCCTCCGCAGGGGGTGGGGGAATCTTTCCTCATTATATCATTCAACATTGTTGGCGCTTCTTTGGAGCCTCCCGCAACCTCTGCAAAGTTATGGCGCACAACAAAAAAGCAGATGATTCTGTTGAATGGTATGCTACTGAATTGCTCGATAGTCACGGGGATAGTTAAACGGCGTGGTTAAAGGAGGGTCATTATATGCCGAAATGTGAGATTGTTGAGGTGAAAAATTTATAATTTCCTTTATTAGTGTTGTTTGATGATTATGATACAAAATTATTGCAATAAAACACAAGATTAATGATTTCATAGCATTAGCCTTAAGGTTATGACTGGGAAAATATACTATTGTCTATTCATTACATTTCTTATCGTATTCGCTCTAATTGCCGGATGTAGTTCATCATCTCAATCTAAGGTTACGCCAACAACGCCAATCCCCGCTCCTACTGCAACCATTATATTAACTCCCAAAGTCACGGTAACAACACCTCCTATAACCACAATTATACCTACAACAACAATACCCATTACAATCAAATTTACGACAGTAGCAACAACAAAAACTTATACTCCAATTCCAACAACTTCCCCAATACAAACCACAATCGCGGCAAATCAAAATTCAGGGTTTTGTTCTTGTATTACTAATAGTCTCAATTGTGACGACTTCGAAAGTCAAATAGAAGCACAAGAATGCTTTGACTATTGTAAATCCCTAGGTAAAGGAGATATTCATAGACTTGATGCTGATAAAAATGAGATTGCTTGCGAGAACAACTAATAATTCAACAATAATCTATTTTGAAAAAATTTGCACTCGAAAAGCAAAACGCCCCGGCCGGGACTTGAACCC
>CAZMCL010000026.1:0-12389 GCA_964564375.1 uncultured Methanoregula sp.
CCTTGTCCGTGACGGTAAGATCAAGGTGGCGCTCGGCCCCCATTCCCTGATTGGCGCCGGGGGGCTCCTCTCCTCCCGCGACCAGATCCCGCCCCCGACAGCGGACGCAGCGGTTCTCGCCACGCTGAAAAAACGGTTGTTCGGGGACGATGTAATCCTTGCCTGCATGAATTGCCGGAACTGGAAGAGCCGGACGGTCGTCTCCCGGGTGGCCGATCATCCCCAGTGCCCGAAATGCGGGGCACGGCTGGTTGCAGCCCTCAAACCGTACGAGGATGAGCAGTACGCTATTGTCGGCAAGGCTAAGAAGAACATGGAGGAACGAGCCATCGAACAGCGCCTGATGCGCAATGCGAATATCGTGCTGTCGAGCGGGAAGAAAGCGGTCATTGCCCTGTCAGCCCGGGGGGTAGGGCCGGAGAACGCGTCCCGGATTCTTGCCACGCTCACTGAAGGGGATGCATTCTACCGTGAGATCCTCAAGGCAGAGCGGAATTTCATCCAGACCCACCGGTACTGGGCGTGAATCACAGGAAAAAAGTGTATTGAATTTACATTATGCTCTCGAGCTTCTGCTCGAGGAAGTCAAGGCCGCGCTTGATATCTTCCAGGTTCTTGCCCCCGGTTAAGATGATCTTACCGGACGAGAAGAGGAGCGCAACAATCTTTGGGTCCTTGATACGATACACAAGGCCCGGGAACTGTTCGGGTTCATATTCGATATTCTCAAGATTGAGAGTGATGACCACCTTGTTGAGGTTGATGTATTTCCCGATATCATAGGAACAGACAATGTTCGTGACCGCCACCTTGGGCTCCTTGAACGTGTCGACACCCGCTGCCTTGAGGGACTTGATGATGATGCCAAGACCATCGCTCAGCGCCTTCTTATCCCGTATCCCGGTCAGCACTACTTTTCCTGAGGAAAAAATCAATGAGGCAATCTTGGGTTTCTCGATGCGGTACACCGCACCCGGGAATCTCTTGGTATTGAGTTCGCAGCTCTTGATCTTGCTGGATACTTCAGCAAGGTCAATAGAATCGGCAATAACGCCGGATGCAACGATGTTCTCAATCTTCAATGAAGCGTACTTTTTATCAGCCATCCACTATACTATGCTGTGCCTTCAATCATAATACTAACGGAGAACCTTTATGGTCTCCAATCGTCACTCTTGAACGCCAATCCGGCTGGCGCCTGGAGGGCTTGTTCTTCTATTCTGTACAAGAGGTCTGTTTACTTTTGGATAAACTCCCTTGTATCCCAGCATACTATCGGCCACATACAGATTAAAAAAAGCAGGTTAAAAAAGATTCAGCGAGTACCCTGTTCCGGATTTTCATGAAAACGACTGAGCCGGAAATGGAGAGCTATGAAACGATGTTTGATAAGTTTTCCATCGATGTTCCGGAATATTTCAATTTCGGGTTTGATGTTATCGATACATGGGCAGCGAAGGACCGGAACAAGCTTGCCCTGATCTGGACAAACCAGAAAGGTGAGGAGAAGAAATACAGTTTTCTTGACCTGGCCAACCTCTCGAACCAGGCCGCAAATATCCTTCTTAAGTATGGAATTAACAAGGGTGACCGCGTTCTTGTCATGCTGCCCCGGATACCGGAGTGGTGGATCTTTGCCATTGCACTCATTAAACTCGGGGCGGTCTTTGCGCCCTGTCCCACCATGCTCACCGCCCGCGATATCAAATACCGGGTTAACCAGGGAAAATTCCGGATGGTCATCACGGATGTTGAAAATGCCCCGAAAGTCGAAGAGATCTGCAACGAGTGTCCGACCCTGACCTCCCGCTTCCTTGCTGATGGCGAACTCAAAGGATGGGGTTGTTTCCCGTACGAGCTACTCTACCCGGCACCGGTCTCCCACCGTTCCGTGAGCATTCCGGACAAGCTCCGGACCCGGAGAACTGATCCGATGCTCATCTATTTCACGTCCGGCACGACCGGCGAGCCCAAGATGGTGCTGCATAACCATGGCTACCCTCTTGGCCACATCGTCACCGCCCGGCTCTGGCAGAACCTGCGGCACAACGACCTCCATTTCACGGTCTCGGACACGGGATGGGCGAAATGTGCGTGGGGGAAGATCTTCGGCCAGTGGATCGAAGGTGCCTGCATCTTTGTTTATCACTTTACCGGAAAATTCCAGGCAACGGAGGTTATCCCGCTGCTGGAAAAATACCAGGTGACAACTTTCTGCTGCCCGCCAACTATCTACCGGATGCTGATCCTGGCTGACCTGGACAAGTTCGACCTCTCCTCCCTGCGCCACTGCACCAGCGCCGGCGAACCCCTGAATCCCGAGGTTATCCGGGTCTGGAAAGAGGGGACCGGCCTTACCATCTGCGAAGGCTACGGCCAGACCGAGACTGCCTGCTGTGTTGCCGCGTTCCCGAATGTCGAGCCCCGTCCGGGCTCCATGGGAAAACCCTCTCCCGGCTGGAAGATCGAAGTGCATGATGATGACGGGAACTCAGTCGGAGCCCACGAAGAAGGCCGGCTTGCCATCAGCTGCAACCCCCGCCCCCCGGGCCTGTTTGTCGAGTATCTTGATAATCCCGAGGAGAACAAAAAATCGTTTGTGAATGACTGGTATTACACCGGTGACAAGGTCTCCTGCGATGATGAGGGGTATTTCTGGTTCGTTGGGCGCGGGGATGATGTGATCAAGAGTTCCGGATACCGTATCGGGCCGTTCGAGGTCGAGAGTGCCCTTCTTGAGCACCCGGCCGTGCAGGAAACGGCGGTCGTCGGCTCACCGGATCGGATCCGGGGGATGATCGTCAAGGCGTTTGTGGTCCTCAACAAAGGGTACGAGCCATCAGAATCCCTTATCCGCGATATCAAAAATTATGTTAAAAGGACAACAGCTCCTTACAAGTACCCCCGGGAGATCGAATTCATTGGGGAACTGCCAAAGACCATCTCCGGCAAGATCAAGCGAAACGAGCTGCGGTCAACCGAATTGAAAAAGTACCAGGAAAAGAAATAACTCTCGCCTTTTTTATTGTTTCCAGATTTTTGCGTTGGCAGCTGATAATGGTGCAGCATCCAATCGAAAAAGGTAATAAGTGCACCACGAAATGGATCTATATGGTGCGATACTCCGTTACTATGGATGACAAACTCACCGAAAGCGTTGACAAGGAATGCCAGAAGCAAAGGATGTCGCGCTCGGAATGGATCAGCGAAACGTGTATATCCCGCATCTCGGGCATGACAGGTTCCGGGTCGGTCGGCCCGACAACCCTGCCCTGTGCTTCGAAAATTCTTGGCCCGGACCACCATAACATTGTGGATTATGACGAGACATTCCGGAATTTTAAGATCGATGTGCCCGAATATTTCAACTTCGGGTTCGATGTCATCGATGCCTGGGCCAACAAGGACCGGAACAAGCTTGCCATGATCTGGGTGAACCAGGACGGCGAGGAGCAGAAGTTTACGTTCTGGGATTTAATGCGCCTCTCCAACCAGATCGTCAACATCATGATCAAATACGGGGTTAATAAGGGTGACAAAGTCCTCATCATGCTTCCGCGTGTACCGGAATGGTGGACATTCACCCTCGCTCTCATCAAGCGGGGTGCAGTCTACTGCCCCGCCCCCACCATGCTCACTCCAAAAGACCTGAAATACCGGATCAATATCGCCGACATCAAGATGGTCATCACGATGGAGGAGCACGCGGACAAGATCGAAGAGATTGCAAAAGACTGCCCGTCCCTTTCCTGCAAAGTTCTCACTGACGCAAAACGCCCTGGCTGGATCAGCTACCCGCTGGAACTCGATTACCCGGCACCTGTTTCTACCAAGATTGTAAACATGCCCGGCACCAAGAAGACGCGGAGCACCGATCCGCTCGTAATTTTCTTCACATCCGGTACTACAGGAGAGCCCAAGATGGTGGTGCACGACCACAGTTACCCGCTTGGCCACATCGTCACCGCACGGTTCTGGCATGACCTTCGGGTCAATGATCTCCACTTCACCCTCTCCGACACCGGCTGGGCAAAAAGTGCGTGGGGTAAGTTCTACGGGCAGTGGATCGAAGGGGCTGCTATCTTTGTATACGATATCCGGAGCCGGTTCAATGCAACGGAGATCCTGCCGCTCATTGAAAAGTATGGCATCACTACGTTCTGCTGCCCGCCAACCATCTACCGGATGCTGATCCTCGCGGACCTCGACAAATTCGACTTCACCGAGCTCCGGCACTGCGTGAGTGCCGGTGAACCGCTGAACCCCGAGGTCATCAAGGCATGGAAGGACGCGACCGGTCTCACCATCCTTGAGGGGTACGGCCAGACCGAAACGGTGCTCTGCATCGGAACCTTCGGCGGCATGACACCCAAGTTCGGGTCCATGGGCAAGCCCACTCCCGGCTGGCACATCGAGCTTCACGATGACCACGGCAAACCGGTGGGCATGCACGAGGAAGGCAGGATTGCCATCAAGCTGGACCCCCGCCCGGTTGGCCTCTTTACGGAATATCTCAACAATGACGAGGAGAATAAGAAATCATTTATCCGGGGATTCTATTACACCGGTGACAAAGCGTACAAGGACGAGGATGGGTTCCTCTGGTTCATCGGCCGCGACGACGACGTTATTAAGGCATCGGGCTACCGCATCGGCCCCTTCGAGGTTGAGAGCGCACTCATCGAGCACCCGGCAGTTCAGGAAGCTGCCGTCGTTGGTTCACCTGATGATATCCGGGGCCTGATTGTCAAGGCATTCATTATCTTAAAGCCCGGAATAAAACCATCCGATACCCTCACAAGGGAGATCCAGAATCATGTCAAGAAGGTAACTGCCCCCTATAAGTATCCCCGGGCTATCGAGTACGTTGAGTCCCTGCCAAAGACTATCTCCGGCAAAATCCGCAGGAAAGAACTCCGTGAACGCGAGATGAAGAAATTCGCAAACGAGAACGGCGGTAAGAAAGAGTAATTCCTCTCATTTTACCCCGTTTTTTCCCTCACATTTATTAAACCGTAAACGCAATCTATACAGGCGCGAGGGTAGCCAAGCCCGGTTAAAGGCGCCAGGTTCAGGGCCTGGTCTCGAAGGAGTTCTTGGGTTCGAATCCCATCCCTCGCATATTTCCTAGATTTTTTCTTGAGTTTTTTGTGATGATTTATCGTGTTCTTTCTCTTTTGGGAAAAAACCCCAATTCGCCGAAAGGATACCTGCCGCCGCCCCGGAGGGCGCCTTTTTGGCGGCCTCAATTACCATACTAATCCCAACTCCGGTAATCTGCCCGGCGAGGCCCCGAAAGGTGGTTGAGCGATCTCCGAATGGAGTGGGGCTGCTCCCAGTTTTTGTTATAAAAATAAATAACAAAAAGGCGATGAGTTTTGCACTCACACCAGCGCAAACACGTAGAAGTAAAACAGCACCATTGGAACAAACAGCACAAGGTATAATCCCCGGTTCCAGCGCCAGATCTCACGGCCGTCCATGGTCTCGATGGGCATCAGGCTGTAAACCGCCGCGATGAGGTTGATGGTAAACCCGATGCCTCCCGCAACAGCCCAGATGCCGCCCAGCAACACCATTCCGAGGAAGACGAACATGAGAATGATGCTGACCACCGGACCGGCCACCATCTCGATCCCCATCTCGCGGGTATCCCCTATGCTATTCCGGTTGACAAGGTTGCGGTAGGGCTGGGCAAAGGCGTTCCCGAAGAGCCATGCGGTGAGGAACATGATGACCGTGCCAAGCCCCCAGAACTGTGTGTCGGCGTCCTGCCCGTGCTTTGTGGCAAAGTACCGGTGCGCAAAATCGTGGAGGACGACCGAGACTGCCCCGACAATAATATAGAGCAGCACCATCTCAAGCGTCAGTGCCGCCCGGTCCGCGAGCATGAAGGCGAGGGCCACGATAATCACGGCAATCTCGATGATCAGCACTTCGGTTGACGAGAGCCCGAAATAGTGCTGCTCCATCTTCCGGGCTGCCAGTTTCCGTGCAGCGATCTCGCTCTCACTCAGTTTCTCGATTGCATGCCCACCGATAAGTTCGGCAAAGAACCGCGAGAACTTCAAAACGATCTGCCAGAGGAAACCGATGTTGGAAACGATGACCTGGATGACAAGGACCGCGATACTCGTCAGCACCGCGGCAAGAGCCATGAACTGCGGCGGGATGAAGCCGGCGGTCGGCAGGTTCTTTTCCGTAGTTCCCCGCGCCTGAAGAATGAGACCGGCGAACCCTTCTGCCTTCGGCTTTACAGCAGTTTCCGTTACGGGTGGAATCACATCTCCCGGGCTTGCGGCTTTGATAAGATCGGACTTTGTCAGCCCGTCGCTGCCGAAATGATTGCTCACCCGCAGGGTGACAAAGTATTGGCCGGGTTCAGTGTAGGTATGGACCGGGTTCTGGTCTGTTGAGGTTGTTCCGTCGCCAAAGTTCCAGTTCCAGACCGTAGGCCGGTTAGTCGAATCATCAGTGAACCTGACCGTCAGCGGCACAACTCCCTCAGGCGGGTTTGCAGTGAACCCGGTAACCGGGGGATTTCCCACACCGATATAATCGGGCATGGTCATTGTATTGCTGCCGTACAGGTTGGTCACGGTCAGGCTAACCGTGTAGTCGCCATCAGCCCCGAACGTGTGCGTGGGGTTCTGCCGGTCGGAGTTTGTTCCATCCCCAAAATCCCAGTACCAGGTCATTGGTTCGGCGCCGCGGGAGGCTTCAAAGAAGCTCACCGTGAACGGCCCGGCACCGTACTGGTTACTTGTGTAAAAATCTGCGACAGGCGGGTTGGTCACGACGATGAAACCGGAACTGTCCGTATCGGACGGATCCGCACACCAGCCCGTGGGCAGGAGCCCGCAGAGAAGGATTGTGCAGAGGAGGAAGAGTTGTGTAATGTGCTTCATAGTATCCCGTAACATGCCCCGCAACGGATGGTTGGTGGGCTTGAAGTTTTGCTCTTTTCTCATTCACATTGGTTGGGCATAAAGAAATTGGTCGGTAAAAAAACCGGGTCCGGGCTCCTCATGAGATTGTGAGATTCTCTTCTCTGAACGCTTCGATGATCTTTATATTCAGGTAATCCCTGATGATGTTGTTATGGATAAATTTGTTCGCGTACACGGAGACTTCAAAAGTCATCGAGTTTTTATCCATCTTTGTCAGGTACACGGTCGGTTCCGGCGTTTCTGCGATGATATCCTTCTTATCTGACTGGGCTTCGGTTGCGATTTGGAGCAGGAGATTTTTGACCCGGCTGATGTCGGTTCCCTGGGCAACCGCGATCGGGATCTGGATCCTGACCTGCGGGCTTGGCAGCGAGAAGTTCCGGACAACGCTTGTCGTGATCTTGTTATTGGGGATGGTGACGATATCCGAGTCCAGCGTGATAACCCGGGTGCTCCGTGGACCAATATGGATAACATCGCCAAGGATATCGTTGATGAGGACGCGGTCGCCGATCTTGAACGGCTGGTCGGTGATGATGACCGCCCCGCCGAAGAAATTAGAGAAAAGGTCCTGTGCGGCGAGCGCAATCGCGATACCGACAACGCCAGCCCCTGCGATGAGCGGGGTGATATCGATATTGAACAGGGACAGGACGTAGAGGATGCCGATGAACCAGATAACGTATTTTCCGATTTTCTGCAGGGTGCCGATGATGCGGTCATCGAAATCTGATTCCGTAGCTTTTGCCAGGCTCTCCCCGTACGTTGCCAGAAAGCCGTCAACAAAGATGGCAATGATCCATGTCCCGACAAGAATGTAGCCGGCAAGAAGGATGTTGGCACTTGCGATCCAGGCATATGCAGGGTATACGGTTATTGCATGCCGGATGGCAAAATACAGCGGGATGAAAAAAGCGAGCAGGACAAGAGGGGTTTTCAGCGAGCGGACGAGCAGGTCGTCGATTATCGTTGTCGATTGTTCTGCCCGTTTGATCAGGATGACAAATACCAGGTGGACGATTACTGCGGCGATGATGCCCGCCGCTATGAAAAGGACTGAATCGATAAGAGCCGGGTCCATGCAGGACTATTTGCCACACGGGTTTTTTAAAGGTATCATTTTCGTAAGGTATGATCGTAGTGAATGGCTGGCATGAACGGGGACAAAACAGCGTCTGATACAGTACGGGAAAAGTCGCAGGTTACGGTTATGTATCCGGCTGATGCGTGGACACCCGTCCCCAGGATTATGAGGGCCTCCTCGGTTCCCGTATTGAGCGGGAAACGTGGGATTTTTACAAAATAAATCCGATCAGACCTTCTTTGACGTATCTCCTTTCATAATATACTTGACAACAAAGAAGATGACCAGCGCAATGATCGCAAAGTCGATGATTGCCCCGACAAAGTCCCCTATCAGGAACTTCAAGGGCCCGATCTCCAGCACTGCTTCCCGCCAGTTCCCGCCGGGAACCACGACCGCGATGATAGGCATGATGATATCGTTCACCGTGGAATTGACCATTTTTGTTGCAGCCATTCCTATGACAAATGCCACTGCGAGACCGATAACCTGGTATTTCTGCAGAAATTCCATGAATTCCTGGTTGAATCCTTTTTTTACATCGTCATTATTCGCTACATTGCCAGTTGCCGTATCCGCCATAGAAATACTTCACCGGGACAACTACAGTCCCTGAAACGTATGATCAACCTGTTCGTTTTTGAAGTTTGCTACTAAGCTGGGGGGATAAATGTCGGCTGCAAAAAAATTTCGGAACCGGATGCCCCGGTTACCCTTCGTTTTCGGTAACGATCCCAATGATGGCTGGCTTTCCCTTATACCGGGTTTTGGAACCATGGATGATAACAGAAAAGACCGTCCCATCAGGCCGGGTCGCTCGCCGTGTGTGCCGCTCGGATTCCTGGAGATCGGCCAGTCGTTCAGCAACAACTTTTCGAATCTGCGCCCGGTCCTCCTCAACAAAGACCTCTGTGCAATCTGAAAGGGCCTGGATCCCTTCAACCGAATGCCCGAACATTTTGGCAAAGGCAGGGTTGACATACACAAAGCGATTGTCCTGGATCATGTAGATGCCCTCGGGGAGCGACTCGGCAAGCCCCCGGAATTTCTCTTCAGAATCGGCAAGTTCCTGCTGTGCTGCCTTCTCTTTGGAGATGTCGATGAGCGAGACAACACTTTTCTTTGTTCCGGGGATCATCTCGACCGTGATATAAGTGCTGATCCTGTTGCCGTCCCGTGCCTTGAAATTAAACTCATAGTTTTTCGGAACTTTTGAATGATCTGCGCGGCGGAGTGCATGGTAGTGCGTCATGCGCTCGACATCTTCCGGTGAAACAAATCGCGTCCATGATATCTTTCCTTCGATTTCCGCCCTTAAGAATCCGGATATCCGTTCCATCTCCCGGTTTGCGACCGCAACGGTCTTGTCTTCCTCAAGGATCATCATCGCCGTACCGGTCGATTCAAAAACTGTCCGGTAGAGTCCCTCGGATTCGTGGATTGCCTTGTCTGCGGCTTTACGGGCAAGCGCGCTTGCGATAATCTGGGCATAAATCTTGAGAATGTCAATGTCCTCTTCCGGCCAGGTAACTTCCTTATCAACCGTGTCAATACCAAGCGATCCAATGACCAGCGGACCGGTCATTAACGGGAGAATCAGAAATGACTTGATCCCCTTCTTCTGCAGCAATGCTTTCTGTCTTGCGGCAGCCTCCGGTTCAAAAGGAAGGGCAGCCACGCTCGGAACGTTTTCCATTTCACGCGATTCAATCCGCTTCACCGTCTCTGAAAAGTCTGCTGCTTGTAATGCACCGAGCTGTTCTTTTATTGAATGAACTCCCGGGGCCACCCATTCATGGGACCAGATGATCTTTTCGGACTTTCCGGCCTTATGGGCAATATTGCAATGGTCCGCTCCGACTTGTGTGCCAATATCGGCAAGGAGCTGGTTTATCTCGTCATCGATTTGGTCCGCAGGCAACTGGATAAACCGGGTGGATGCAATGGAAGTCCGCTTGATCAGGTCCAGCCGTTTATGCAGGGCCAGTTCTGCATTCCGGCGGGAGACGGCCTGTTGGATCTTGTGCCCGAGTTCGGCGAACTGGGCCTTCGGGTCACCGCCTTTCTGGAGGTAGAAATCCGCTCCGCTGTTGATAGCATCGATAACTACCTCCTCCCGGCCCTTTCCGGTGAAAAGAATGAACGGGATGTTGGAAGTGGACCGGATCCGGCGCAGCAGGGCTATCCCGTCCATCTCCGGCATCTGGAAATCCGAGACTACGGCATCAAAGGCATTTTTATTAAGAATATCCAGGGCCAGATGCCCTGATTCGGCAGTTGTAAGGCGAAACGTGCCATCCTGTTCAAGGAAGAGTCTGCCAAGATCGAGGAGATCGGGTTCGTCGTCGACATAGAGAATGTCAATCATGAGAACATCGGCCGGGCTGGATACGATATGCTGCTCTGCAACGGTAGTTATGTCTTTCGTTATCTTGTAGTGGAAAAAAAAGTTCAGACCAGCGGGCCGGGCTGGTTGCCGGTCAGGGCCGGGAGTTTTGTGGACTTGACGAGCACCGGTTCACTACTTTTCCGGATCTTCTCGATGATGAGTTCCTTGCCCGCCTCTGTCATGGCAAAGATGGGGATGGCAACGCCGGCCTGCACTAGCGCCCTGTTGCTCACCGCATCGCGGATGGTCTTTGAGGCGCAGCTGGTCACAAGATCGGATGCCGCAACGAGCGTCTCTGCCTCATCTTTGGTGAGACCGGTTACATGGACCCCGAAGATGAGCGTGGCGGGATGAATTCTGCGGATAACTGCGGCATCCCCGGGCAGGGCTACCGTGACGGCAATCTTCCGGAACCCTTTCTCGACTGCGAACGCGACACCGGCAGGCATGTCCATTGTCGCATGATCCCTGTCAAGGACGATGCCGCCGTTCTCCTCGATACGCGCAATGACTTCCGGAATGGGTGACGTGGAGACAAGGCCGGACATCCGGCCTCCGATGCCCTGCACGAGCGCCGGTTTTGTAACAATGACCGTCCCGGCTCCATCGCACGCGAGCACAACTGCGTCAATCAGCCCGGCGTTGAGGCCGAAGCTGAGGATCTCGGATGCCCCGAACCCGACAAACTCCCGGTCGTCCAGCACTTCGCGCCGCGGTGTGCACATGCCAAAAGCCATGATCCTGTGTTCGATGTTTGCCTTCACGGACTCTTTGGTGATATCCGGTATCGGGTACGCGAACCGTTTTGCCAGCGGGCAGTCTTTGATCATCGCCGTACCGACTTCCACAACCTGCCCGTCCCGGATTATTATCCGGCACCGGCCGATGGCCTCGATGATGTGCTCGTCCTTCTGCTGTGCCATAATACTTCTTTATGAAAATTTCCGGACAGGTGCTTAATGCTACCTGCCCGACCGGCTGCCGTTCCGTTATCCATATCACGATATGAGGAGAATCATGGTACATGTGTTCCGGATCGCGGTTGTGGGAGATTGACTGCGCCCGCGGGATTGCGATCCTGATGATGGTCGTGTATCATACTGTCTTCGATCTCAGTTTCTTTGCGATATACCCGGTCGAAGCAACAACGGGCTTCTGGCGGTATTTCGCGTTCTCCACGGCCTCGCTCTTTCTTCTCGTTGTGGGCGTCTCACTCATCATCAGCCACGACCGGGCTGCTGCAACCCTTGACGGGTTTTCGCTTGCAAAAAAATTCCTCATCCGCGGCGCCGGCATTTTCGGGCTCGGGCTTCTCGTTACGTTTGCGACCTGGCTGTACCTTCCAGACAGCTATGTCATCTTCGGCATCCTGCACCTGATTGGCGTCTCTGTCATACTCTCGCCGCTCTTTTTCAGGTTCGGGCGATGGAATATTCTCATCGGTCTCGCTTGCTTCCCGATCGGGTGGTTCGTAACCGGCCTTTCCGGCCCGGCATTCCTGCTGCTGCTCGGGATTATGCCGCCCGGCTTTACGTCCATTGACTACACGCCCCTCTTCCCGTGGTTTGGCATGGTGCTGATTGGTATGGGTCTGGGGGCATTTCTGTACGCGGGTGGCGTCCGGCAGTTTTCAATCCGCCCGCTGCCGGATTATTTTGTCGGCCCGATCTCGTTTCTCGGCCGGCACTCGCTTCTCATCTATCTCGCTCACCAGCCGGTCATCATCCTGCTGCTGGCGCTGGTGACGGGGACGCAGGTGCTGTGAGGGTGGTGTGAAGAATCCCTTATGAATGGTAATCCGATAATCAGCCGACCCGGAAAAAGGGTATCTGCCCGGATCAATTCCGGGCCCTGTACGGCCCCGGATTGCCTGTTTTTTGGGTGTGTTTTGGGAATTATGTGCAAAACCAACTGGTTTATGTACAAGTGTTTTGGAAATACGCAATTTCCGCACGATTCACGCCAA
>CAZMCL010000027.1:0-12388 GCA_964564375.1 uncultured Methanoregula sp.
AGAGCCTGGTCCCTGAACTGGGAGGTGATACTGATCTTCCCAAACTGTTTGCTTTCATAAAGCCGCGTATGGATCTGTGCCATGGTCTGGATCTTGAGCATCATATCGGTCAGGATGGCGGTTGTTGCCTCGTCTGCAGAACGCATACGGGTCATATCCAGAAGGCCGCTTATCAGCTGGAGATTGTTCTTGACCCGGTGGTGGATCTCCCGGAGCAGGACTTCTTTTTCCTGTAAGGATGCAACAAGTTTTTCCTCGGCATGTTTGCGATCGGTAATGTCCCGGAAACTCCATACCCTGCCAACTACCGTTTCCCCGAGTTTCTGCGGTTTTGAATAGCGTTCAAAGATCTTCCCATCGCAAAATTCGATCATGTCAAAGCTCTCCCGCCCCGGGTGTGCATTGAGATCCCTGATATTGGCAGTAAATTCCCCGGGATTTTTCAGCTGCGGCAGGACATATTTTATTACATCCGCGTCTTCCCCGCGCTCCAGGATATCCCGTGAGATTCCCCACATAGTGATGAAATTCTGGTTATAACTGGTGATCCTGCCATGTTCGCTGACCACCAGGATGCCGTCCGCGGTTGATTCAAGTGATGCATGGAGAAGCGATAAGGTGTTTTTCAGCGTGGTATCGGATTCTTTTCGCTGCCATATCTCCTGCTGGAGCAGTACATTCAGTTCAGCATAGTCGGCAGCCCGCAGTTTGTACTCGGACTCAATTTTTTTTCTTTTTGAGATGTCCTGTCCCTGGGCAATAACTGAAACGAGGGTTTTGCCGTCAGATCCATAAATTGAGGCAGAGTTCCAGAGTACTGTCCTGATCTCTCCATTTTTATGGAGAATGGGTATTTCCACGCTGTCCCATCTCTCCCCCACCATGGTCTTTTTAATAAGATCCATAGCTTCTGCCAGGTAGTTTTCTGGTAAGAGTATGTCAAGGTGTTTTCCGATGACCTCATGAGCACTCCTGCCGGTCAGGTGCTCAAACGCATGGTTGAACCGGGTAATTTTGAATTGCGGGTCCCAGACTATAATGGGGGCGTTGGCATAGGTGAACAGGTTGTCAAGATATTCCTTGGTTTCACGCAGTGAATCCTCAACCTGCACAAATCTGGTGATATCAAAAGCGACTTCCCCGGCACCAACGATATTTCCCTGCGCATCACGGAGGGGCGTATGAAGGACGCGATAGACTCTGGGGGGCTTGCCGGGTGTGTTGAATTCAATTCTCTGGTCTACCTGCTCACCATTCAGGACTTTTCTCCATTCTTTTTCGGACCTCTTCTGTTCTTCGGGGGTCCCTGCGAACACATCAAGCATGCTGGTGCCAAGGGTGAGTTCCCTGCCGGTGAGCCGTAAAATCTCATCCTTATAGGACTGGTTGAAGTAGATATACCGGTAATTCACATCCTGTACAGCGATAATAACGTCAGTTGCTTTCGTAACAGATTCTAACAGTTCCCGGGCCCGCAGCAGGTCATCCTCGTTGTGCTGCAATGTATCACGGATCTGGTGTTGTCTGCTGATATCGTGGCTTGCACCTATGATCGCGATGAGTTTTTTGTTGTCATCGAAAACAGGGGAGTCGGTTACATGGACAGGGAATTCATGGCCATCGCGGTGACGTACCCGGTATTCCCCGGACCATGATTCTCCCGAATCGAGCTGCGAGAGGATCTTCCGTGCGTCATCTTTTGATAATTCCGGAACCGTAACCTCGATCATATCATGGCCGAGGACCTCTTCGGGTTTCCAGCCGTACATCCGGGTTGCGGCATTGTTCCAGAATATGATCTTGTGGTCCTGATTGACCGCGATGACCGCGTCGCCGACTGCATCGAGCATCCGGGCCTGCAGCAGGATCCGGTCTCCGCTGTTTTTCAGTTCCGTTTCAGCCTTAATAAGGTCTGAAATGTCGCTGACTGCCACCCGGATCGATTGCCCGTCGCTGCTTCCGAGCCGGATACTCTCCAGCCGGGCGGTGAACACAGATGTGTCAGCCCTGATAAGCCTGATGGTGGCGGTGAGTTTCGTGTCGGTTTTTTTCAGATCCAAGAAATACTGGTCCCAGGTTTTAAGATCTTCGGGAACGATGAACTTCCTGAACCGTGCATTCTTCAGCCGGGTCCGTTCAACCCCGAGAAGCATTGCAGCAGCAAGGTTTGCCCGCGAGATCAGGGCAGCACCCGTCAGCGTGAGATAGCCGAGGGGGGCAAAGTCATACAGGTCGAGATACTCGTCCCGGGACTCCGTAAGGGCGAGCTGCGCCCCCCGGAGTTCTTCAGCCTGCATCTCGAGCTCGATCTGGTGTACCTGGAGTTCATGGATAAGTTCCTCTGCAGTCTGTCCTTTCACGACGGGTTTGACCGACAGGGATTGGGTGAGTTTTTTTTCAGCGGTATCCCGCAGGGAACTTGTGCTGACAACCGCTTCAGGGGGCCTCTTTTTTATTGCTGCTTTCTTTTTTGTTACCATTTAGTTCCCAACCCGGTGCTGGTGCCAATGGAAATATTCTTGCCGGTGAGTTGCTTAAAATCTTCGTTAAGGGATTTGTAAAAACGGGAGTACGGGTGTTCACCGCCGGTAACTTTTAGATTCGTGATCATCCTGGAAAAACCCGCCAGCCCCCAAATCCTGAAGTCAGCATACTGATATTCGGCCATGGATTTACTCATCTTCGGGAAAATTTGTTTTGCGTTACCATGATTTAAAATTCGGAATGGTGATTCACCACAGGATTTGTGCAGATTATTACTCCCGTTGTTTTTATTCCGGCATTACCTGATTACTTACCCGCCCTGCCGTTGATTGTCCGGTGTATTACTGGAAAGTAAAACCTCATCCAGATAAAAAAAGCATGCTTCCAGTTTACAATTTTTGCAACGTACGGAGCCGGCCAGGGTGCAGGATGCAATCTCTGGTCAAACCCCGGGATTTTTTGGTGCTCTGGGGGATCTTCCGGGGAGGCCCCCTTTCGTGGATATCAGGGAACAAGAACGCCTTCCTTTCTCCGTACACGTATCCGCCATTTATAGAGTTCATGCAGTACAAAGAGCAGGATGGGGAATGGGATGAGGAGCAGAAGATACTGCGGGGGGACATATGCGGTGTTGAAGATAAACTGGACTTGCGGGACATTCAGGATCATGTAAATCCAGATAATTTCTACGATGATAGCGATGATGAGCAGTTTATTGGTGAATAACCCTCTATTCAGCGATGAGTGTTCCCATGACCGCAGCGTCCAGACATTCATCAGCTGGCAGGTGATAGCCCCTAGGAGCGTCATAGTCATCGCCTGGTAATGGAGCGTGGTGTTCGCGATAGAAAGATCTCCGTATTGCCAACCGGAGAGGAAGAGAAACCCGAGAAATGCCACCATTGCGGCTACCCCTTCAATCGCCCCGAGAAAGAAATACCCCCGTTTGAATACTTCAGCATCCAAAATCCGCTCGTTTTTCCCGACCGGCGGCCGGTCCATGATATCTTCCTCCGGTTTTTCGCTCCCGAGGGCAAGGCCGGGGAGCATGTCGGACCCGAGATCGATGGTCAGGATCTGGATGACCGAGAGGGGGAGGGGGATTCTTAAGAAGAACTGGAGAATATAGGGGAGTATCTCCGGGACATTTGACGCGAGGATGTAGGTGACGAATTTTTTGATATTAAAGTAAACCGTCCTCCCTTCCTCAATGGCAGCGACAATTGAGGCAAAGTTGTCGTCTAACAGGATCATGTCGGATGCCTCCCGTGCAACCTCGGTCCCCTTGATCCCCATGGATATCCCGATATCGGCTTTCCGGAGGGCCGGGGCATCATTTACCCCGTCACCCGTCATCGCAACCACCTCGCCGTTTGTCTGGAGCAGGGACGCGATCCGGAGTTTCTGTTCAGAACGCATCCTCGCAAAGAGGACCGACTGGGATGTTAATATTTTCTGGAGTTCATTGTCCGGCATTTTTCTGAGTTCATCACCGGTGATTGTGACATCCACCTGCATACCGATCTTCTCTGCGATGGCCCGTGCGGTGTTCGGGTTGTCCCCGGTGAGCATCATGACCCGGATCCCTGCCTTTTTGCACGTCCTGATTGCCTCATAAACCTCCTCGCGGGGAAGGTCCATGATGGCGACAAGTCCGAGCATGGTAAGTTCATCTTCCTTCTCCCCTTCCCGGAACGAAACTGCCAGGACCCGGTATGCTTTCTTCTCAAAAGTTGCGGCGGTTTTTAAAAATTTTTGTCTGGCAGCATCATCATAGGGGACCGGCCTGCCCGCATTATCCAGATAATGAGTGCAAAGGGGCAGAAGGGTCTCAACGGCTCCTTTGGAGAAGAGGTACGTTTTTCCCTCGTGTTTCCAGACAGATGACATCATCTTCCGTTCACTGGTGAAGGGAAGCTCGGCAAATTTTTCATAGCCTCCGATATCCGGCGTTATTTTATACGCGGCGGCAACGATAGCCAGTTCTGTCGGGGCCCCAAAGGATTCTGCACCGGTGAAATGGGCACGGCAGTTGAGCCGGCCGGCACGGAGGAACTGGTCCAGCCTCTCCTTTGAGGTCTCATTCCTGCTGGCAAATGCAAATGTTCCGGACAGGGAATATCCTTCACCGGAGACCGTGATCTCCTCTCCGCCGGTAAGGTAGATCTCCCGGAGGGTCATCTCATTGCGGGTCAGGGTCCCGGTCTTATCTGTACAGATGACAGTGGCACTCCCCAGTGTCTGGGCAGAATCAAGGTTTTTTATCAGGGCATTCCTTTTTGCCATATTCTGGCTTGCCAGCGAGAGGGAGAGAGTGATGGTCGGGAGCATTCCTTCCGGAACATTTGCCACGATTAAGGAGAGGGAAAAGATAGCGGCAATAAGCAGCCCTCTTCCTGAAAGGTAGCCGAGGACCAGGAAGACTGCCCCCATAAGAAGGGCTGCCAGCGTAAGGAGCCTCGTGATCCGTATCACCTCTATCTGCATCGGGGTCGGTCTCTTCCTAACCGTACTTGCAAGGGAGGCAATCTTTCCAAACTCGGTATTTTTCCCGGTTGTGGTGACCATAGCAATGGCATTTCCCCCGGTCACGGTTGTTCCGGTAAAAACGGCATTTCCCGCATCAAGCGGAGATTCTGATTCTGAGGGGGTTGCAGTTCTCCGGGACGGGCGTGATTCTCCCGTGAGGGTTGCATTATTGACATAAAGGGAATTTTCACTTATGATGACCGCATCAGCACCAATCCTGTCACCTTCTTCCAGTATGAGGATATCGCCCGGGACCAGTGATGCTGCCTTGACGTTCTGGTTCTTTTTGTTTCTCCTGACCGTAATCGAGGAGGGTATGAGTTTTTTTAGGGCTTCAACGGTTTTATCGGCCCTGTACTCCTGCCAGAAAGCAAAGGTTGCATTGATGATGACCGCCCCAAAGATGGCAAACCCCAAAATCTCATATCCTTCCCCGGGAGCGTACTGGCTGGCAATCAGGGAGAGAACTGCTGCAACTTCCAAAAGGATGGCAAAAAACTGGACGTACTGGAGAAGATACTCTTTTATGTAATTCTTGCCCTGCCGTTTTTCTATCTCGTTGGGCCCGTATTTTTTCTGGCGGGTTGTAACCTTTTCATCGTTCAGCCCATCGGGGGACGAGTCCATGGCCACGAGTTGTTCATCAGGTGGCAGGGAATAAATATTCATACTCAAGATACTACTGGATTACATTACCTGTATTAAAAACCGACTACGAAAAACAGCAGGCAGAAACTAGTATGGATTCGCTGCACAATCAAAAATCTCCTGACAGTATCCCCGAACCGGAACCGGTCCGGTTCGGGATGGTGACCGGCGTTTATGTCCCGACGCTCCTGACCATTCTTGGGGTCATCATGTACCTCCGCCTTGGCTGGGTGGTGGGGAGCGTCGGGCTTGCCGGCTGCTGGCTGATTATTGCCATTGCATTTACCATCACCACCACCACCACGCTCTCGATGGCTTCCATCATCAGCAATATCAGAATTGGTCCGGGAGGCGCGTTCTCAATTATCACCCGGTCCCTGGGAATTGAGATTGGGGGAAGTATCGGGGTTCCCTTCTACATCGCAATGGCGTTCTCAGTTGTTTTATACATCTTCGGGTTCCGGGAAGGTTTCCTCATGCTCTTTCCCACGCTCCCAAGCCTTCTGGTGGATCTCATCCTTTTCGCCGTCGTGTTTAGCATTGTCTTTTTCAGCACGGATATTGCATTCCGGCTGCAGTACCTGATTGTTGCCATCATGATAGCTTCCCTCATCTCCATCGTAGGTGCCGGAATGACCTCGGCCCCCTCCTTTGAGTTTTCCACCTTCTCTTCTGATACCTCGTTCTGGGTAGTTTTTGCCGTCTTTTTCCCGGCAGCTACCGGTATCATGGCCGGGGCCAATATGTCCGGCGAACTCTCAAACCCGAGAAAGAGTATTCCCATCGGGACCCTGGCTGCCATCGGCACCTCAGTTGTGGTATATCTTGCTCTTTCGTACTGGCTGGCAGGAGCAGCATCCCCGCAAATTCTGGTCGGGGATTATACCATCATGTTTGATCTTGCGCTCATCAGGTGGCTGGCACTGGCGGGGCTGCTCGCTGCAACGTTTTCTTCGGCCATAAATTCGGTTATCGGCGCTTCACGCGTACTCCAGGCGATGGCGGATCATAATATTATGCCGTTCAGTTCCTGGTTTGCGGTCCGGGGACGGCATAACATCCCCCGGAATGCCATTCTTTTCACGGCAATTATTGCCTTATTTGCCCTGATGCTCCGCGAACTCAATACCCTGGCCACGCTTATCACGATGTTTTTTTTGATCACCTACGCGATGATCAACATCGTGATCCTTGTGGAACAAAAACTCAACCTGGTCAGTTTCCGGCCCCTGATCAGGATCCCCATTATCGTCCCCTTCATCGGGACTGCTGGAACCCTGTTTACGATGTTTGTCATCAACCCGGCGTTCAGCCTGGTGGCGCTCGTTATGATAGTCATTTTGTATTTCATCCTCATGTCCCGCCATCTTGTACCTTCTGCAGATGAGAGTGATGTGAGGAGCAGTCTTTTTGTATCCCTTGCCGAATGGGCTGCAAAGAAGTCCATGACGCTGCCCCGTTCCCATGGGCGTGCATGGCGGCCCAACATCCTCATCCCGGTCGATTATCCCCAGGATATCAGGGGAGTTTCAGAGTTTTTGCGTGACATCACCTTTCCGAGCGGCTCGGTGAGTATCCTTGGTATCGAAAGTAAAGAGAATGGAGAATGGCTTGACCGGGGACTTGCCCCGCTTGTCGAGGATTTCCGAAAAGAAGGGATCTACTCTTCATGGACGTCACTCCGGTCAGCCAGCCTCAGGGGCGGGGTTCTCATGAGTGTCCAGTCGATGAAAAATGCGTTTTTCGGGCCGAATACCCTCTTTTTACGAAGGCCGGTAAATCCGGCACAGCAGGAGGAACTGTCTGCGATCCTTGCCGATGAACTCTCACACCAGATGGGAATTATCATGTATGTGGGCCATGCCCGTGCCGGCCTTGGGCGGAGGCGTGTCATCCAGCTATTTATTCCGGAGAATTATTCTGACTGGAGATCCGAGCCAGAAGGGCTGAAATTTGACCTGGCTCTCCTCGTAGCCTATAAACTGAAGATGAACTGGGATGCCGAACTACACCTGGTTGCCTGCTCGCGGGATGGCAGGACACATGAAGCGGTCAGGGCCTCACTATGGGATCTTCTTGATAATGCCCGGCTCCTGGTTTCGGACATAACCGTCACGTCTGCATCGGTACATGAGTATTTCCCGGAAGCAGCACAAGCTGACATGAACATCTTTTGTTTTGTTGACCAGCTGGATTTTTCAGAAGTGGGAGTGCTGATAAAAACAAGCAGATCCACGTGTCTTTTCTGTCGTGATTCAGAAGAGGAAAATATCTTTGCATGAATGCTGATCCGGGACATACGGTTCCTGCCAATACCCTGTCATTTTTAAAAAGACACGGGGAAACCCCCACACAGATTTCCGTTTTCATACACCCCGCAAAAGAAGGTATGTGACGGTTCCCCGATAACTCCCGGGTGGCGGAATCCGGGATTTTCTGCCGTGTTTTTCTCTTGTTTTAGTTTGCAATCACGGTTGTTTTTTAATGATTCGGCATTCCACCCCGCCGGAAAGAACGGGCCGGACCGTGCAGGGACCTACGTTGATGCAGCAGATATGTGGTCCGGCCGGGCATGAGGAAAATAAAAATGGTATCTGTCGATCCCTGCAGGATCCCGGTATACGCATAATGCGAACCGATTATTACAAAAAATGTAAACAGGGGATATATTCCCGTATCCGTCATGGAAAAAATTACAAAACAAGAATTGCAAAACCCAGACAGGTTTATCTGCTTTCAATAAGAGGTAGGCATCGGGTATTATGGAACCCGGGGGGTGGAATGTTATACTTGAGAAAATGATCTTCACATCTGATCGCTGTGATCGCCAAACCCGAAATCGACACTATGCCACGCCCCCGGAGGGATGAGGAAAGATCTACAAAACCATAAAAACGGCATTTTCCCCTCAACCTCTGATAAGAAGATGCAATCTGAAGATATCATACATACAAAAAGCCCCATAAATTCAGGTCAGCCCACAATGTCAGCACTGCAACGATCCGGTAAACCTGTTTGTATACCAGCACGTGATCGGCCACGAAGATTCCCGATCTTTTTTTGTACTCTTCGGGCAATTGAGAACGCGATACAGGACCGGAAATCATCCGTGCCATACCCGGTACGATGATACGGAAATTTGAGAGCAGGATTATGCGAACGAAGGATATGAAAAAAGAAGATCCAATAGAGACGATCGAGCCTGCGACAACTATTTTTGATGATGGAAAATATCTTCATATTCATACAAAACTGCCTGATATTGCTGAGGAAAAAATCAAAATCGACCTGGACGACCACTCCACCTCAGTTACCATTGCTGCATCCAACACCGAAAAACAGTATCTGACCTCAATCACGGTCCCCTGTGAAGTACGGTTCAGCAAAAAGCGGTTTGCCGAAGGGGTCCTTGAACTGACCCTGGAAAAAAGTAACTCCTGACAATTCCCGGCCACAACACCGGCCTTTTCCCGCATCTCCCATCAGCAGATGCCTGTGATGCAAATCTTGTTGCAAATCTTGTTATCTGACAGAGACCGTATTATCTCAATATTCTGGAGGGGGGGACCAATTCCCGTTTTTAAAAAATTCCACGGATGTGTTTTGGGCCGGTGAAGATATCGAACGGTTCCAAAAGAGCTATCGGCACTTAAACGGGAATTTCAACCGGCAGAACACCGCGGTATTTCACCGTTTTGGAGTATCGTGCCCCGCGACCGGGTGTGGTTGCTGCGAACGCGCTGATTGTTTTTATGGGCAATTTATCCAGTGCTATTGCGAATATCCGCATGCGGACTGACGAGGAAAAATTCCCAGTATAGAATTTACACACTACTTTTATACGGATCCGAAAAAAGGCATCCGGAAATTTACCTCAGGGAATAGGAACTAAGTTGCTTCAGGTTCTGATGATTATCAGTGAGTTCCCTAAAAGGTGATGAGAAATCGGTTGGCAGTCGGGTCGGTGCTGTAATGATGCCAGACGCGAGAAAATGCCCTGCCCGAGTTTTGCGCTACTCATTACCGTACTTGATCAATGATACAGAACCTTTACCGGCCGTGATTTTATTGAAGTGATTCTTTGCGTGTGTCCCGGACCCGGTAATCCGTACCCGAAGGGCGGGACTCCCAACGGGCGGAGGGGGGCCTCGCCGTCCCCCGACGATCTCACATTTTAAAATAAAATGCTCTGTAGAAACGCACATGAACCGCTCGGGTTCACACCTGAACCATGAAAATCGGCAAATAATTATTTCAATGGTCTTGATCCGCCGCGGGGGCGCCCCGTCGGGGGCGGCGGGGTTCATCATTTCCGGGGGTATGGGTGTCTCCACCCCCATCATCAATCCCTGAAGAAGCCAATTTTCATGGGAAATCATTTGAGAATATTCTGATACTCTAGGGGGCTAAAGCCCCCGCCGCTGTGGCACCCCCAATTGCGATGACGACGTATTACCGGTAACCGACCTCGTCCCATCGCGAGTGCGCCCCGTCCCCCAATGGGGGACTGGTGGCGCAAGAGGTGGGTTATCAGGGAAATTGAAACAGGATTTCTACAGAGCAGATTTTTTAAAAAAGGAAAACCCGGTTACACAAAATCCTACCGGTACTCCATTTTGAAATACCGGCACTCCCCGTTAATCACGCAATCTAAGCACAGCGGCTTCCTCGCATCGCACGTTGCCCGCCCGTGTGCAATCAGGACATCCGTCAGGTCTCCCCACGTGTCCTGCGGGAAAAGTGCCATCAGGTCACGCTCGATGATGGCGACATTGTCCGTATCGGAAAACCCGATCCGCTGCGCCAGCCGGCGGACATGGGTGTCCACTGCAATCCCCTCGTTCCGGCCGAGTGCATGGTAGAGCACAATGTTTGCAGTCTTCCGACCAACACCCGGGAGGGTCAGGAGCTCGTCCATGGTCTCCGGCACGCTGCCGCCAAACGTGTCAAGAATCGTCTGAGAGGCGGCGATGATGTTCTTCGCCTTCGCGTGATAGTAGCCGAGGCTGTGGATGATCTCCTCCACATCGGCCTGTTTTGCTTTCGCAAGTTTTGCCGGTGTCGCGTATTTCGCAAAGAGCGGTTTCTTGACTTTCAGCACTGCCTTGTCCGTGGTCTGGGCGGAGAGGATAGTGAGGATGAGCACCACAAACGGGGATCCCCGCGCAACCGTTGCCGGAACGTCCTTTGACTCAGGATACCGTTTCAAAAGAGCGGCATAAATCCGTGCGGCATCCTGTTTTTTCATGGTCTGTATGGGGTAGGGCGGATTCGAACCGCCGTCAAAGCGTCCCAAACGCTCTAGGATGGACCAGGCTACCCTACTACCCCGCGCCATCATAGATGCGCCGGGAATGTAAAAATAGGTGATGGTAGAAAAAAAGAGATATTCAGAGGGGGAAAGGGTTCTTCCCCGATCCCGAAACAACCGTGCCCACAAATTTCCCTTTCAGGATCGCGTTTGAAAGGTTCTTTGGCTTGCTGCCATCGAGCACCACGAGCGGGATATTGCTCCGCTCGACAACCCGTGCGGCAACAATATCAAGGACATTGTTGGAGCCGGCACCAAGGGCTGTGCCCCCGACAATTTCGAGGAGTTTTTGCGGGGTCATCGTGTCAAACCGTGTTGCACCGGGAACTTTCTTCGGGTCGGCCGTGTAAATCCCGTCAACTGACGTTGCGTTGATGAAGACCGAGGCGTTGACCCGCTCGGAGAGCACGGCGGCAACCGCATCGGTGGTCTGGCCGGGCGTAATCCCGCCCATGATAACGATCTTTCCTGATTCACCGAATTTCTTTGCCTCGTTGTGCGTCTCGGCAACCTTCGGGTAGGCGTCGTCCCCGAGCGATGCGATCAGGAGCGTTGCGTTCAGCCGGGTGATCAGGATTCCTATCTCGTCCGAAGTACCTTCATCGATCCCGAGTTTCCGCGAGACGCTGATATAGCGCCGGGCTTCACCCCCGCCTCCGACAACCACGTAGAGCCGGCACTTCTTTGCAATCTCTTTGAGCACCGGAATATAGTCCTTTATTAGGTGGTTCTCCAGTTCCGGGATCAGGATAGAGCCGCCCAGTGAGATGACAACCGTCTTCATTGCACTAGTTTTTGTAGTGGATGCACATAGAGTTGTTTACTATGTTCTACTGTCCAAAATGCAAGAGCCAGGAGATCTTTCCCGAAGTAGGAGGATATGTTGGGTCCATCTATATCTGCAAGGACTGTGGGTACCGCGGTTCTTTTGTCCTTGAGGTCGACTCACCTGAAGGAATCAAGAATATTGAGCGGGAAGAACGGTTACACAAAAAACCCGTCCGTTCGCACACCAAAGAAGGGTAAGACGGTATGCATGAGGCACGCCAGTACGAAAAACTCGACAATAATGCGGTGAAGTGTTCACTCTGCAGCCACCGCTGTACCATCAACGAGGGAAAGCACGGCATCTGCGGGGTGCGCTGGAACGAGCACGGGGTCCTTGACGCAAAGACCTATGCGAAGATCAGCGCCGAGGCCGTTGACCCGATCGAGAAAAAACCCCTCTTCCATTACCTGCCCGGCACCCGCTCCTATTCGCTTGGCGGCATCGGGTGTAACTTCCACTGTAAACACTGCCAGAACTGGCACATCTCCCGGGCAAACATTGAAGAAGCGCATCTCCGCACACTCCTGCCCGAAGAGGGGGTACGGCGGGCACAGGAGAGCGGGAGTACCAGCATCTCGTGGACCTAC
>CAZMCL010000028.1:0-11854 GCA_964564375.1 uncultured Methanoregula sp.
GTTCCGTTTCTCGCGGAGGTCTTTGAGCACGTCCCCGTTAATATTGACATAAAGCCCCCCGGGCGACGCATATACGAGAGGAGGGATCTTCTCCACGAAATAGTCATACAGCGTCGCTGGGCTGATCGCGTAAATCCCGTACCGTACGTACACTGCCCCGCGTTCCAGCTCCGCGTCCCGCGCCCGTTCCCCGACAATGAGCGGGATGCCGCCCAGCAGACGGGAGATGAGCTCGATGTCGAACGAAACTTCCTCACTGACACTGTCGATATGGGAGACCACCTTGATCACGAGCAGCGTATCGTCATTCCTTGCGATAAGGTCGAAACTCCGCGGGCGTAAGGTGAACCTCTCGGAGACATCGAAACCGGCCGTGATCATCACGCTCATGACCAGTTGGAGCTGGCGGTCCTGGGACATGTAGATACAAATGGATGGAGCGTGCCCATATATTAATATAGACATGCTGATCGGGATTGATGATACGGACTCGCCGCAGGGAATGTGCACAACCTACCTCGGGGCCGTACTTGCCCGGAGGCTGATCCGTGAACACATGCGGGTGCGCGAGGCCCGGCTCGTCCGGCTCAACCCGAACGTGACATGGAAGACCCGGGGCAATGCAGCGGTCATGCTCGATGTGGAGGGCGACCCGGACCGTGCCTTTGCAATCACGTGCGATCTTGTGGAGGATCTTGCAGACCAGTCCTGCGAAAACACCAATCCCGGCGTTGTAGTCGCAGAGCAGAAATTCGGTCCGGCATTTTACCGGAAGGCGGTCACAGACTTCTGCACCGTTGAGGAAGCGGTTGCCATCCTCAACGCAGACGGTGCACGGTTTCGGGGCTGGAAAAATAAGCGTGGACTGATCGGGGCAACCGCTGCTGTCGCAAGCGAACTCCCCGACAAAACCTCCGAGATCCTCGTGTACCGCGAGCCTGAACGCTTCGGCACACCCAGAGAGGTTGACCGGCAGAGCCTGTTCGATGCAGAGGATGCAACGGTCCCGCATACGTGGGACACGGTGGATGTAGTAAATGATGTCGTGGTCTGCGTTCCGCACACGCCCGACCCGGTCCTTTTCGGCATCCGGGGCGAGAACCCGCAATGGGTGATGGCAGCCCGGCAGATGATCGCGTCGGAACCGCCCGGCATCGAACAGATCTGGATAACGAACCAGGGTACTGATGCCCACCTTCTGCCCGGAACAGCCGGGCATCTCAACGAACTGCTCTCGTACTATGTACCGGGCACGGTCACCAGCACCCCGAAAACGAAGACGGGCGGGCATGTCTCATTCATCATGAAAGACGGAGATTTTCCGGTCCTGTGCATGGCGTACGAGCCGACCAAGAACTTCCGGCAGATTGTCCGGCAGCTCCTTCCGGGCGACCGGGTGATCGTGGTCGGGAGTTTCAAGAGGGGGAGCATCAATTTAGAGAAACTGAAGATTGTCTCACCCGCCCGGCCCACGGTCAGCCGGCCCCCGCTCTGCACAGTATGCAACAAGCGGATGACCAGCGATGGTAAAGGCAAGGGGTACAAATGCAAAAAATGCGATGCCCGTGCGTTGGAGCCGGAGGTGCGGGAGATTTCACGTACGCTGGAGCCGAGATGGTATGAGGTACCACCCACAGCCCGGCGGCATCTGGCGAAACCGTTGTGCCGGGGTCTTCCGGATTTCTGACAGGGACATTGACAACCGGATGTTTGCCCCGGTTGCGAAGGCGGAGCCTTCGAAACGGGAAAGCGTATCAGCTTCCGGTTCAACTTTTCTTTTAAGAAATTTTTCCGCGGGAATTTTTCATTTTCCGCAGGCGAGGTGATCAAGGATGAAAGGACGCCCGGCAGCCAGCCTGAAAGACGAAGCAAAAAAGTGTGCTGAACAGATGGGATACCACTGGCTGGAAAATTGTGATGCCGCCGTACGGTTTGATGGCCTGATGTACCGGCAGGCTGTGATGGTTGCCGTGAAACTGACAAAAGTCCGGTACGGGCTCGAAGATGACGTTATCATTGAGAATAAGTTTCCGGACCTGGTCGAGGATCTCCGGTCACTCCCCATCCCGCCCTACGTGCTCCGCGAGCTCTGGGTCCGGACCCAGAACGAGCGGGCATACCGCCGGTTCTACATCCTGCCGGGTACCACCGCAGAGATCGAGGAGAACACAGCAGAGAATTACCGGAACACCCACTTCCGGGAAGAGTACTGGAAGAAGGCCCCGTACCGGATCGACATCTCCTTCCGGAAGGAGGGGGGAGATGAGGGATGAAGTCAGATAAGCCCGTAATACGCTCCTTTTGCCAAACGGACGAAGGTCATTTCCGGGCGGAGTGGAAATGGTGTCCACGCTCCTGGAAAATCCCAATTATCGTGCGATTTATCCGGAATAACGCTGGAAATGACCTCCCTGAACCTGCAAAATATCGGGCCTCCGACGCCCCCTGTTTTTATCCATAGTTCAGGAGGTCCGAAAAAAGAGGCCGTCCGGAGGCCGATATGACCATTTTAGCTGGGGGTCACACCGGTACAGGAGTTATACCTGCATCGCTTCATCGAGACCGGCGAAATGTTTGTCACCGCTCAGGATCTTCAGGTCATGTACCCGGGCGGTTGCAAGGATCATGCAGTCAACCGCTCCCATATTTGTTCTCTCTTTAGTTTGGCCGATCTTGATTGCACCGCCAAGCATCGCAATCTGGTTGTCAACCGGAATTACATTCACCTGTTCTCTAATCTGGTGAATTATAGAGAGGGCACGCTCCGCACCCATGAGTTGTTCGAGCCGGTAACGGAGCTCATAGATGGTTAATACAGATACGAAGATCTCCGGATTGTTCCTGATGATGGTGCGGACATGGTCGCCCTGTCCGGACCCCCGCATCATCTCAATCCACGCCCACGTATCAACAAGTATCCTGGGACCGGTCATCCAAATCCTCCTCTTCAACTTCCCGGTCATGGTCACGGTAGATCGCTTCGATATCCAGATCGGGAAGGATCCCGAATAGTGAACTGAGCGGTTTGACCGGGATCAGTTCGATGTGCCCCTCCGCTTCCCGTACAATAAACCGGTTCACCTCGTAATGATTACGGATTTTTTTGGGAAGGACCATCCGGCCGGTTGCGTCAACTACGACAACCGGTCCGGGGTCCGGCAGGTATCCTGCCAGCGGCTCGCTGACACCGGGAATTTTTTTTGGCTTTCCGGGTTGCCGGATTTTTTTGTCTGAAGCCATGGCGTATCACAGGTAAATGGACATCTGGTAAAATAAAATTTTTGGTAATCAGAAAAAATGGTAAAAATTCTTTAAATGGTAAAAATAAGGTTTCCATCATTCCTCAAAACGGGGGTTACTCCCATGGGTCAAAGGAGGGATGAAGTCAGAAAACCCCGTAATACGCTCCGTTTGGCAAACGGACGATCCTCATTTCCGGCTGGAGTGGAAATGGTGTCCACGCCAATGAAAAATCTTGATTATCATGCGATTTGTCCAGAATAAAGGGAGAAATGGCGTCCCCTGACCTGCAAAATACCGTGTCTCCAGCGCCCCCTGTTTTTATCCATAGTTCAGGATGTCCGAAAAAAGAGGCTGTCCGGAGGCCAGTATGACCGTTTTACGGGCATCCGGGTTTTTCACGTCGGAGAAAGCGCTTCCACAACAGCAATCTCTTCCGCCGTCAGCCCGTAGAGTTCGTAAACCAGCATATCGATCAGCCGGTCCGTGGCCCGGATCTTTTTCTGCACGGTTTCACGTTCCGGATCGGATTGTGCTGACCGGTTGTGCTTCACAAGGTCAAGCATCCTGCGCACGAATGTTTCCATCCGCTTGTGCCGTACGCAATCATCCGGCCGGTCAAGATCCGGCGTATAGACCGGGAGCTGGGCGAGATCGTCCCAGGAAAAAATTTTCCGGTCCGGGTCAGCCTGCCGGATTGCAGCATCGAACACGAACGCAATAAGCCGGCTGTTCAGGATCCCGACAAGGTACAGGCCGGCCGAGGGGATGGCGATAGTTTCCTCATCTCCGATAGCCCGCCCGGTATCGAACCAGAATGCAGGCATCTCAAAGTGTGCCGGCCCGAGAATTTTTTTCCGGCGCTCCTGCCAGAACTCATCGCACGGGGTCTCCCACCATACCCCATCCGGCCCGGCCCGCTCCCTGAACTGTTCCGAAAATGGTTGCAGGTGCCGTGCGATCTGCGGGTGCCGGCGCTTCAGCCATTGCCATGGTTTCTTCACCGCGTTCGGGTGGGAGAGCGTCCATCCCTGCGGGATCAGGATAAGGAATTTTCCTCCGGCACCAGGACGGTAGCGCCCGATGCCGTTTCCCGCAACGATCGGGCGGAGCAGGTGTTTGCACCGCGGGTCCCGCCGGACCCATTCGCGGGCGAGCGCCTCTTCAACCACGAACGGGTCATCCTCCGCAATCCGGATGCCGGCATGGACCTGCCCCATGACAACATCTTCAAGCAGCGTGCTGTGCCGGTTCACCTTCCGTAGGATCTCATCGGGCCGGGTGTCGCGGAGCGCCCAGCCGCCCGCGTCCAGCAGGTGCTGGTCTACCGGGAAGCTGTGGGCGGCAACAAACGCATCCGGGTTATCAAGGAACGCAACACCGGCCGGCACTGCCAGCATTGGCCGGCCGGGTGGGGACGCGAGAACGCGAAGGAGGCAGAGCCCCGCGCCGGGTTTTCCCGCAGGGAGCGGTGAGAGGTCAACAACTTCCTCGACCTGCCGGGTGCCCAGCACCTCCCGCAGCGATGCGCCGGCCGATCCGCGGAGCCAGCGACCGCTCATGACACAGGCCACGACCCCGCCCGGAGATACGAGCGATAAGGATTTCTCGATAAAATATGCGGACCGGTCGAGCCGGGGGTGATACACCGCATACCGCCGCTGGAAGTACTGCTGGATCCACTCGCGCTGTTCGAGCGGCCCTTCCGGCGGGTTGCAGACAACCGCATCGAACCCGCCCGATGCCGCAATCTCCGGGAACCGGTCCTCATGCGAGAACGGGTTCAGCGTATGCCGGTCGCGGGCCGGGCAGAACATCCATGACTCGTCCTCAACAATCGCCAGTCCGACCAGCGCATTCCCGCAGAGGATCGTGTGAAGGAGGTCGCGGAGCACAGCGTGGCAGGTGCCGGAAAAGTCGCCGGACACCCTGCCATTATCACAAGAGTCGCAGAGTTCGAGGACGAGAAGCATCCGGGTTGCGGCAACCGCGTGCCGGCTCATGTCCAGCCCGTACACCGAGTGCGTCAGGATCTCCCGGCGCTCATCAAAGGTCAGGGCCGGCCCCCCGGCCTCGTCCAGCAGGCGCCGGTATGCCGCAAGGAGAACTGTTCCGGCACCACAGGCCGGATCAAAGAGCCGGAGCGGGATGATCTCCCGGGGCGACCGGTTCTTCCGGGCAGATGAGAGTGCCATTTTAACCATATATTCCGTTACAGGAAGCGGGGGAGCAACGGTTCCACCCGACACAACTGTATCGTGCGTGTCCACAACCGTTGCCTGGTGGGCGGCTGACCGGCGGATTGTCCGGGTAAGGTACTGCATAAGGACCATGGATATGGCAATCGTTGTCATCTTCCCGCAGTCGAAGCGCCGTTCCGGAGAATTGAGTGCTTCAAGGACGCTCCTGATCACCGTATCTTCGACCACGAAATCATTCCCTGGATCCTGATGGTTGGGGGCGTGTGCAGGTTCTTCCGTATACATCGCATCCGCGTACGGGGCGAGATCGCTGATGAGCTGCGAAACGGTTCGGAAATCCCTGATATCGGAGAGCGTTCCTTCGGGCAGCAGGTGCCGATCTTCGGCAACCCGCAGGAGCAGGAGAGGAAAAAGGATCCGGTTTACCGTTGCCGCGATCTGGTCGCTGTTCAGTTCGAGATTGTTCCGGGCAATGCTGCGGGAAAGCGCCTCCCGCCATTGGACAAGATCGTGGAGCAGGGCACCTTCCATCAGGCCGGATTGAGTGGCATATCTTCGCTCCGCGGGTATGGCATCCGGCTCCTGCATTGTTGTAGTACTGTACAGCTTGGAAAATAACAGTGTTTATGAAAAATGGGGCGTGAAAAATCCCTAAAACCCGATCGTCACTTCCCCGTCGCTGTCGCCACTCGGCTCCTTCTCCGCAACCGCGAGCATCAGCACCACACCAATAATCTCAAGTACCATGCAGAACAGGAACGCGGCATCAAATGCCCCCGCCAGATCCGTTGCAGGAAGTGCATGGGACGAGACCTGGGCGATTTTTGGTCCCGCTGCGACCATGGCGACAAGCATTACCACGGCAACCCCGAGCGACGACCCGAGGTTGGTCATCATCTTGACAAGACCGCTTGTGGACCCCCGGTCTTTTGCCGGGCACTCGCCCATCACCGCGCTGTTCAGCGGGGAGTATGCCACACCGGTACCGGCCCCCAGCAGGAAGAGGTAGATGACGATGTGTCCCACGCTCGTATGCGCAGAGATGGTGGAGAGGAAGAACAGGGCAACGGCACAGATCGCAAATCCTGTGATGATCGGTTTTTTCGTGCCGATAATGTCCGAAAACTTTCCGGCAATGGGCGCGGTCAGGATCATGCCAACAGGCAATGCAAGCAGGATCGTACCGGCATTATCCGTGGGGATCTTCTTGACCAGTTCCAGGTAGAAGGGCATGATGACCATGACACCGGCCATCGCCATCTGGATCAGCATCATGTTCACGTTCTGGAGCGAGTACGCCCGGTTTTTAAAGAGGCTGACATTGACGAGCGGCTCAGCAGCACGGCGCTCCTGGACAATGAAGAGGATCCAGAAAATCGCTGAGATTACAAGAGCAACCATTCCGAGAGTGGGGTAGTTCCCCTGGATTGAGGTCAGGCCAACGATCAGCGAGCCCAGCGCGATAAAGGTCAGCAGCACTCCGGGGAAATCGATCTTTGCTTTCGGGGCAACCGGTGCCATCTGCGGGAGGATGTAGATGCCGAGAATGGTGGCAACGATTCCCACAGGGAGGTTCACGAAGAAGATGTACTGCCAGGAAAATGCGCTGGTGAGAAAACCCCCGGCAACCGGGCCAAGGGCTGCCCCGAGCATCGTGAACATGGCAACAATTCCGAGCGCCTGGCCCCGCAGGGATGCCGACAGGTAAGACGTGACCATGACAGCACCGAGCGCCGCAATGACTGCTCCGCCAACGGCCTGGACCATCCGTGAGAGGATGAGTATGTCAATCGTGGGGGATAATCCGCAGAACGCTGACCCGGCCGTGAAGAGCGCAAAGCCACCGATGAAAATATTCCGGTACCCCTTCATATCCCCCAGACGGGATGCTGCCAGGAGGAGGCTTACCAGAATAATGAGATACGCATTGAGCACCCACGAGGCCAGCACGGTGGAGATATCAAAATATTTTGCAATGTCGGGAAGTGCAATATTCACAATTGTTGCATCGAGACCGGCCATGAAAGAGCCGAGTGCAATGACTACCACGATCATCAGCTCTTTGGGGGACATTTTCTGTTGGGGGCGGGAGTCAGCCATAGGTACGATACCTCGTTGGAGAGAGGTTGTTTTGCTCCCATATGAATACTCGGGTCAGAGATTTTGCTGTTGTCGCCCCAACGGGCTTACACAGGGAAATGGTTATCCCGCAGAGCGGGTAACCACCACATACAACACGCAGGTGCCGGTGACCCGTTATGCCCACACAAGATGAAACAGCAGAGGAGCGTGAAACTATTATCCGAAGAAAACCGTTCCGGAACAATGAACCTGCGATAACCGGACTGGAGATCATCATCCTGCTGGTTGCAGGAATGCTCATTATCGGATACTTCGTTTACGGGGAATTGTCGCAGGGTAAGACACCTGATGCGGGCACTCAGTCAGACCAGAAACAGGGCATGATCTCCAACGCAGTGGTGGCAACGAGCAACCTTCTTACGGATCCCGGGGGCATGTTCGGGTTTCCTGCAGTTGATGGGCCAATTAACGGTGTCCCGGTACGGTTCAGATCACAGGATCCCCGGGCACTGGGAGCTTTTGAATTCACGATCCAGCCGTTCATGATGACCACAGGTGCGATCGATATGGGTCACGCATCCGTAATCTGGGAGAGCGGAAACGATCAGGAAAAACTCTCTCTTGTGCAGACCCCCGTATTGGTGTGCCCGAACTGGACAATCACGCAGAAAGCGAACTTTGTCCCGCTGAAAGGGGCTGATCAGGACCTGTTGCTCGAAGGGTCCGAACAGTTCACGCTCCTTGTCTGCCCTGCGGGGCATGCGGCGCCCTACCAGCAGTTCACCCTGACCATTGAACCGGAGAACGGGGAAATTCTTCCCCTGACCCGAACAGTCCCGCCCGGCATCACTCCGGTAACAAACCTCGGGTAACCCTGGTGGAGATCTTCTGCCGGGCGGCTGTAAGGCAGCAGTCCCGGTCACTCGCGCCTGAGCGGGAAACGTAGCAGCGAAAGGGGGGGATGCCTGTACAATCAGGTACGGACAGCGGGCCGGAACCCTGAATGATCGTTTCTAAAAAAACTCCCGCAACGGTCATTATGCTGCAGGGAAAAAACGTGATATTGGGTTATCTGCTCCCCTTCATCTGGTGGATTTTAATGAGCCCCGCACACGATTTGCAGGTGTAGAACTCGTCCTTCCAGCAGGTCTCGCACGCAAAGCGCCCGCAGAGCACGCACTGGCGGAGCTCCGATACCCGGTGGGGCGTAGAGCAGAGATCGCACATATACTGCGAGAAGGTGTTGGGGTCCTTTTCGGGAGGTTCACCCTGCTTGCGGATCACCGCAATCTCGCTTCTCAGCTCACGGAGGCGGTCCGGCGCATCCTTACTTTTTGGTGCTTCCTTTCTGAGCCAGTTCTGTTTCCAGAGTGTCAAGGCGTGCCTCCAGCGAGACCAGCGTGTCCTGCATTGCGGACTCGTAGTTCTTCAGTTCGGCAAGACGGGCTTCGTTGTTTTCAATCTCCCTGTAGCGCTGTTCCTTGAACTTCTGGAGTTTCGGGTGTGAGACCAGCTGCCACTCCTCCACCATGTTCTGGAACCTGCGGTCAAGGTACTCATCCACCCGGCTCTCCACCGGGCGGGTGAGCGAGATGTCGCCCTTTGCACCCCGGATAAAATAATACACCAGGAAAATGAGGGCACACAGGATGAAGACGAGAATGATGAATTCCAGTAACTCCATTTCAGACCAACCCCTTCAGTTTACTGGCACGGGTTTCAAGCTCGGTGAGCTTGTCCGATGCAGTATGCTCAAATGCTTTCAGCCGGGGGACCTCCTGTTCGATGGCATCCAGCCGGCTCGTAAAATCAGAGAGATCCGTCCTTGTGGAAAGATCCCATTCGTCAACGATATATTTCATCCTGCGATCCACATAGGCATTGAGGTACGTGTTCATGCCGATCATAACGATTTCTCCAGTGATGAGATCACGTCATCTAACTTTTTTGCCCGCGATTCGATGGTCATCTTTCCTGCATAAAGACCGCTGATCTCATCACTCACGTGTGCAAGCCGGTTTTCCAGCTTGTGGAGATCGCTGTCAGTTACAAGATCCCATTCCTCGATGATAGCGGCAAAGTTCTGATCGAAATATGCGTCAAGCGATTTATCGAACGTCGGGATACGGGATTCAATCGTCCCGGGGATATATGAGAACTGATCCCAGTACGAATCTCCTGTCACATGCTGGTTCGGATTCTGGTTGATAACCGGGTACATGGTTTTACTTCACCTTCTTTTCCTGTTCCTGAATATTCCCCAGAAGATTATCCAGTTTTCTTGTTTTTACCAGGTTTTCGAGCCGGGTTAACCGCGTTTCAATAAGTTTTTCCTTTGCATAGATATTCGTTTCAAGGCTCGTGTTATCATCTTCAACATTTTTTATCTCGGCTGTCTGTTCTGAGGAGAGCCGGGTAAACGAGAGGACCTTTGACACTTCATGCTGCTGGAGCAGTTTGAGTTTGTCCTTTTCCAGTTCAAGCTCAATTGTGCGGTTGGCCGTCTTCATGATGCGTATCTCCCGGACAATGAGATACACAATCACCATACCGAGAACAACAAGGATTCCTGTGAGAACGGTGTCGGTGATTACTGCTTCTGATGCCATTTTTTCACCCCATTACTATTTTTCCCTGTGCTGCACTTAAGGTCTACAATTCATCGTGAGAACCGGTTGCCTTCTTTACCGTTTTTTTCACATCTTTGACGGTTTTTGCGGCAGCTTTTCCGACTTTATCGGATGCTTTCTTTGTCTCTTTTTTCACGGTGTCTGCAGCTTTTGCTGCACCGGCTTTCGCATCTCCGGCGGACCTCCGGACCTTCTCATCAAGTTTATCGACACCCTTTGAGAACGATCTGTTGGCATCCGCTGCCGCCTTTTTAATCTTTTCCTGCAGGGGAGGAGTTTTTCTGACAAGGACTTCATCGTCATCGTTAAGGCCAATTGTCTTGAGATCCTCTTCACTCACACGGATCTGCCCTTTCCGTACCATGGTATCGGCAATTACTGTAGTCGTGACGGATTTTTTTGTGGCTTCGTTGATGAGATCTGCGTGTTCCCCTTCATTGATTCCCAGATCGGGCAGGTTCGCGACATTGAGACGCACCCGCCCCTGGCTTGGGAATGCCCGCTTCCTGATAGTTAACCGGACTTCCTGCATAGAGGATAGACCACGCTGAAAAGGTAAATATCTTTTTACATATTGCCGATTTTTCACGCTATGACTCATGAGTGTCGATATCCGGACTCTTTTGGACAGATCCCCACAGAATACACAGTTATCATCCAAGCGCACCAATACCCTTGCAGGAACTGGGGAGAGAACATATGGCAAAACAGTGCAATGAGCCGGTCACCCAGATGCACCTCAAACCGATGATGACCGTAGGCGAGCTGGTCAGTGCAATGGGAGAGGCAGGCGCGTATAACGGGGGTGCGCTCTCCCGGGCAGCCGGAATTTACGAGGCAATGCTCCGGGAAAAAAACACAACGAAATTTTTCGGGCTTGCCGGTGCGATGGTGCCCGCCGGAATGGGCGGGATCGTCAGCGATCTCATGAAGGGGGGGCACATTGATGTGCTTGTCTCGACCGGTGCAAACCTCACTCACGATATCATAGAAGCGATCGGGTGCCGGCATTTTCATGGCACCGCATTTTGTGATGATATCGAGCTCCGGCACGACGAGATCAACCGCATCTATGATGTTGATGAGGGTCGCGTCATGGTGGACGGGATCGACGTCCGCGACTGGAGCCTGGCGGCACTGCGGCGCCAGATCTCGATTATCGAACAGGACATCTTCCTGTTCTCGCGAACGATTGCGGAGAATATCACGTTTGGCTTCCCGGAGGCCACAGTCGAGCAGATCGAGGCCGCTGCCAGGGCTGCGCAAGCGCACGATTTTGTCATGGGCTTCGCAGAAGGCTATGATACCGTAGTCGGCGAGCGCGGGACCACGCTGTCCGGTGGCCAGCGTCAGCGCGTTGCGCTGGCCAGGGCGTTCTTGACCGATCCAGCCATTCTGATCCTGGATGATGCGACCAGCGCAATTGACAGCGAGACCGAGGACCGCATCCAGCGAGCTATCCAGCGCGCCGCCGCGAACCGCACGACCTTCCTGGTCACGCACCGCCTCTCGCAGATTCGCTGGGCGGATCTGATTGTGGTGATGAAGCAAGGGCGCGTCGACGAGGTAGGGTCTCACGAGGAGCTGTTGGCATCCTCGGAAGCCTACCGCAATATCTTCGCTCGCTACGAGTGAGTCGCACGGGAGATCTATGGGCTTTATGCGTGGTATGAGAGAAGAGGGGTACGACCGCGAGTATAG
>CAZMCL010000029.1:0-11796 GCA_964564375.1 uncultured Methanoregula sp.
CTGGCACTGACGAATATTTTCTGTTGTAAAGGGCACGATATAATATGCGAGATTACTCCTGAGGAGGTATTTCTCCCGGTAGACCAGGCCCTGCCCTGTGCACTCGTGGTAAATGAGATCTTATCAAACGCCTATAAACATGCGTTCAAAGGGCGAAAACGAGGCAAAATCGGGATTTCAACGGTGCAGGAGGACGGCCAGATCAGGATCGATATCCATGATAACGGAGTCGGGTTGCCTGACAATTTTGAACTCCAGAGCAACAACAGTCTGGGGCTCAAACTGATCCGGACGCTGGTGCAGCACCAGTTGAAAGGAACGGTCCGGTTTGAGAACCGGGAGGGTACGGAGATCAGCATCAGATTTTCGGTCATTGCGGGGGGGAACTGATTATGTCAAAGATACTGGTTGTGGATGACGAAGCGATCATCTCGATGCAGCTCGAAGAGCGTCTGTGCGCCATGGGATATGCGGTAACCGGCATGGCCGCTTCCGGTGAAGATGCGGTTGATAAGGCGCGGAGTACAAAGCCCGATCTTGTGCTGATGGACATCGTGATGCCCGGGAAGATGAACGGGATCGAAGCTGCAAAAGTAATTACCACGGAACTGGATATCCCGGTGGTTTTTGTCACTTCATATGCTGATGATATCATCATTGAAAAGGCAAAAAGTGTACGGCCCTACGGGTATATTGTGAAACCCTTCAACGAGCTCGAGATCAAAGCCGCCATTGAAGTGGCACTGTTCCGGAAAGCGGCGGAACTGGAGGAACTGAAGATAAGAAGGGCCGATGAGAGAAAAATTTCACCCGCAATGGAAGACAGTAGCGGGGCACCGGGGGGTGGGGCATATCTCGATCTACCGGAGATCAAAACGATACTCTTACAAGATATCTTCACCGACATCGTCCTCTTTCTCTATACCGACCAGGTTGTAAAAGAACCGATTTTTAAATTCTCCTTGGAAGAGAGCATAAAAAAAGGAGGGCGCAACCTGTTTGCCTATTCCCACTCAACCCTGCCAAAACAATTCCCAAAAGAGATCTTAAAAAAGGAACTTTTCACCCACCGGATAAAACACCATGAGGTTATCGCCCTGCTGCCCATCCTTGACAAGTGCACTGAATCCCTGTTGTACCCGGGTACAACGGATTCCCTGCAGATCCTGCTTGACTTTTCCGATACCGAGGACTTTGATGCTATTATTGCCATACGGAATCTCCTTCTCGCCAAAAAAGAGAAGAAAACTGCCGTTTCAGGGATCATTGCCCTGGATATCGGAAAGATCGATCATACCCGGATAAAAACCCTTGCCGAGGGTATCCCAAAGATCATTGTCTCGACCGGGAAAGAGACCACGCTTTCATTTGCCCACCATACCTTTCCTGCCGAATCTTTATCCGTCGTCCCCCAGTCAATTATCGATGATGTTGTGAAAAAGTCCTTAGAACCGGTTGTCCTTTCTTTTCTCGACAAACCCATTTCAGGATACGATATCGTCCATGAGATCCACAGCCGTTACAAGGTCCTGATACCGCAGGCTAGGGTGTACACGCTCCTCCACGACCTTATGGACCATGGGTACCTTGAGATCCGGGTATCGGGGAAATCCAAATTGTATTATCCCACAGAAACAGGAAAAAAGCACATCAGCCAGAAACGGAATGACTTCAAGCAGGTGTTCCAGCATATTATCGGTGAAGGAAACGGGAATTACCCGGCAGACCGTAATGAAAAAACATAAAAACCGATAAAAAAATCGGTTCAAACCATAATACCCCCAGGATCCTTTGAGATATTGACCGGAGATCTGCAAATCCTCCGGTTTAACTGAATGTTTTTCATCTTCCCTGCATAGATCAATCCTGTGTTTCTAAAAAAAAATGTGATATTGATACCCGTTCTAGGATATCTGACAGCTATCCGATCCGTGAATAAATACGACATTCCGGCAATGCTTACATCTCGATTCCCAATCGGATTTTCCCGTGCCTGTTCCTGTATCGGGACAGGGTACCATATCCTGATACCGTACAAGCGAGTCATACCGGTTCGCAGCTGGTATTGACAGAAACGAACAATGATTTCCGGGGAACACGGGGTTGCCATCTCTCTTACAAATAACCGGGGTAATTCAGGTTTAATGCAAAATTTGCAACAACCGGTAAGATTTATAGATTTTATTGCCGCATGGTGACGTGCTCTGATATGGGAAAAGTTCAGGTATAAAAACCAAAAAAACCTATTCAGGGAGCGGAGTTGAAACCACCAATGACTGAAAAACTTAAAGTGAAGGCAAGTATCGCCGCAGATGACGCCCGTGTAGCTGCACATGCCGTAATAGATGACGCCAGTGTCGCCGCCCATAATGCCCTTAAGGATGCCGGTGTGGAAGCAGGGAAGATCGCCGATGATGTTAAAATCGCAACCCACAAGGTTGTTGCCGATGCAAAGATCGCGGCACACAAGGCCGGATCAACGATGAAGAAGGAGTAAGGGGAAAAACGCTCATTGAACTGGCAGTCCTGTTCCTTGTTCTCGCACTGGTCGCCTATGTCCTGGGTGCACGGGGCATTGCCGGCTTTTCCATGGAGATCGCAAAATGGCTGGTGATAATCTTCGTCATCTTTGCCATAGTGGCATTTATCCTGTGAGAGGACCCCCGGGGGACCGACCGGCATTGGATGGTATAGCGACTCCACCGGAAAACATTTTCCAGAAAATCTGCCCGTTTATCCCCGGGATCCAATGCCGGGCGCATTTTTTCCACACCCAGAACAAATCTCCCGTATTCCTGAGCAGGATCTGACCCCATGGACCCAATCACGGTGATCGAAAATCGCACACTTCTCCTCATTGTCTGTGCAATTTATCTTCTTTGTATCGTGGTATTCTGGCCGCTCGTGACCGTGGTTATCTGGTCGGCAGCAATAGCAATTGCCCTTATGCCATTGCATAAAAAACTTTCAAAGGTGGTAAAACCCACCGTATCAGTCACGTTCATAACGATCTGGGTGCTTCTCGATATCCTGCTTGTCCTCATTGTTGCGGCCACTATCCTGTACGGCAATATCGATCGCATCGGGATCATGGTTGCATCGCTGGTACACGGGTTTACAAATACCGGTCTCGCCTCAGTCCTGCCGACATTCACGGAAGCACAGTTTTCCGATATGCCCGTGACACTTGTCCAGTTGCTCCTGCAGTCGCTGCTGTCCCTGACCAGTAATGTCATGCAGTCGTTAATTTCGATCATCATCTTCTTCCTATCTCTCAATGCTGCTGTTTTACGGCGAACAGATATGGAAAGCCCTGATGCAGAGCCTTTCTGTCAGACTGGTTCCTGCGGTTGAGAAAATGGCCGAAATCACCGCTAACACCATTTATGCCTTAATCATCGTCCAGATATCAGCAGCGCTGATTTCCTTTCTTCTTGCCATCCCGTTCTTCATCCTCCTTGGTGTTGATGACCCGCTCCTCTATGCAACCCTGATCGGCCTTGCCATGCTGATCCCGCTCATCGGTGCGCAGATAATGATCCTCTTCTTTGCGCTCTATTTTATGAGTATCGGGGATGCCGGGACAGCGGTTATTACCCTGCTTGTCGGGTATCCCCTGCTAAGCGGGTGGATCGATTTCTATTACCGGCCGGTGATGATGGGAAAACGTGTGGCAATTCCCCCGGTCATGATGATGATCGGTATCTTTGCCGGGGTACCGTTCACCGGCATCGTGAGGTTCATTGTCGGGCTGGTGCTTGTGGCACTTGCGGTTACCGGAACGAGACTACTCGGAGAAGAGATGAAGGACCTGTAATTCCTGGCAGAAATCTGCAATCAATCCTGAAAAACCGGGAGGTTTTTTCCACCCGGTACAAAGAATCAGTACCCAATCGCCACCCGGATCACCGCAAACGCAGCGAACCCGATAATGGCGCTGATGGGGATCGTGAGGATCCATGCCCACATGATGGTCCGGGCAACACCCCACTTCACCGAGCTCGTCCCCATGGTAGTCCCAACACCCATGATGGAGGAGCAGATCACGTGGGTCGTGCTGCCCGGAATCCCCGCAATGGAAGCCCCGATAATGGTCGACGCACTTGCCGCATTTGCCGCAAACCCGTGAACAGGCCGCATTTTTATGATATTGTATCCCATCGTCTTGACAATCCGCCATCCCCCGGACAGTGTCCCGAGCGCAATCGCAGTATAGGCAAGAATAATGACCCAGAATGGAATGGGCAGGTTGTTCGAATCTACGGATACTCCATAATACCCGATCGAAAAGAGGAGTGGGGTGATAATCCCGATGGTCTTCTGCGCATCATTCGTGCCGTGGCTGAAACAGTTCGCTGCTGCCGATACCAGCTGGAGGTTTTTAAAATTCCCTTCTGCAGACTGCTTGTTCGATTTCCGGGTGAGCCAGAGGACTATTCCCATGAACAAAAACCCGCAGATAAGACCTATAATGGGGGAGAGGATCATGAAGGCAACCACAATCTCAACAGTTGACCATTTTATCGCTGCCAGTCCCGCGGCGGAAATTCCTGCACCGGCAAGTCCCCCGATAAGTGCATGCGATGAAGAGGTGGGAAGGCCGAAGAACCAGGTAATCAGGTTCCAGCTTATCGCCCCAATCAAAGCCCCGAGAATAATATAGGGGACGACAGCGGTCTCAACAATATCGAGATGGATGATCTTACTGATAGTGCTTGCAACAGCCACGCCAAAACCGAAGGCAGCAATGAAATTGAAAAATGCAGCAAAGATTACCGCGTTTCGCGGGGAGAGCACTTTTGTCGATACGACCGTTGAGATGGCGTTGGCCGAGTCGTGGAACCCGTTGGTGAAGTCAAAGACCAGTGCAATACCGATGATAATGACAATGAGTTCCCACGTTGCTTCGATCATGCAATCCTCTTAAGCATTTTTAGTGTCGGACTCATGAGTGGCGGATTGCAATATCTGAGAGTACGTTTGCCACATCCTCGCACCGGTCGGTTGCGGTCTCGAGGTGCTCGTAGATGTCCTTGAGCTTGATGATGGCAATGGCATCGTTGGTCTTGAAGAGCTCCGTAACCGCATGGGCAAGCACATCGTCAGCCAGGTTCTCGAGCCGGTTCACCTCGATGCAGCGCTCCTCGATATAGCGGGGGTCCTTGATGGACCGGATCCCTTTGACCGCTCCCTCGATCTCCGTTGTTGACAGGTGGATCAGTTTTGCCAGTTCCACCATGTGCAGGTCGGGAGCACCGATGTCGTAATAGAACATCTTCTCGGTTGCCCCGTCAATAAAGTCCAGTACATCATCAAGGGATGAGGCAAGGCGCGAGATCTCCTCCGGGTCGAGCGGGGTGATGAACGTAGTGTTCAGCTGGTTGTAGATATCGTGTGTCAGCATGTCTCCTTTATGCTCGAGTTTCTCGATGACGTGGCACTTCTCCTTGACATTGGTAAAATCCTCGGTAAGGGCAACCAGCTGCCACGCAGCCTCCTTTGCAATCCCTGCCTGTTTTTCAAACAGGTCGAAAAAAACTTTATCCTGCGGTATCAGCAACTCGCGAAGACCCATAATAAACACAGTGGTTTCGGCGGTAGACGATAAAAATATAGCGAAATCTTGTGCGCACTATACCCACGCCGGTACCAGGGATTGGAAGAACAGAACAATGAAGTACATCGAGTACGCGACAATCACACTAATTGGGATTGTAATGATCCATGCGGTCAGCATCTCGCGTACTACCTTCCACTGGACCGCGTTCTTCCCCCGGGTTGCGCCAACACCAACAATCGCCCCGTTGATGGCATGCGTTGACGAGACAGGGATACCCTGCAGTGTCACTGCAACGAGAATAGCGCTGCTTGCGGTTGCAGCGCAGAATCCCTGGTACGGGCGGATCCTTGTTATCTCCTTTGCCATCTTGTCAACCACCCGCCAGCCGCCAAAGCAGGTGCCAAGCCCGATGGCAAGGGCCGAGGTGAGGATGACCCAGCCGGGGACAGCGAACGTCACCAGCATTCCGGAAGCGATGAGCAGCGCGGTGATAACGCCTACCGCATGCTGGCCGTCATTGGCCCCGTGGGCGGTAGCCTGTATCATGCATGCGAGCACATGCAGTGGCTGGAAGATCCTCCGCATCTGATTCCGGCGGGAATGGCGGAAGAGGTGGGAGATGAGGATATCGAAGACGAACGCACCGACCATCCCGATTACGGGGGATATGAAGATGAAGAGAACGATGGCAAGCAGACCCCCTATCTGGATGAGGCCGAGAAGCATCATCAAGGGTATGACGAGCGATGCCCCGCAGAGTGCCCCCAGCATTGCCCCGAAGCGGGCGTCCTCCTTAAATGATGCTGTGAAGAGGCCGAGGGCTACCGCTCCCAGGATAGCACCCGTGATACCGTACATAACAACCTCTGTCACGCCAGTCCATGAGGGGAGGATGACCGCAGAGAACCCGGCAACGGCAATCCCGGCACCCAGCAGGCCGCCGACCATGGCATGGCTGCTGGAGATGGGGATGCCGGACCGGGTTGCAACGAAGACGAGGATGATGGCTGCACCCATGGCAACTACAATCGAGAGAGGCGTCAGCCCGTCACTGTTGACAATCGCCGTTCCGATGGTTGCGGCAACCGCCGTAGTAAACAGGTACGGGCCGATCAGGTTGCAGAATGCTGTAAGGAACACTGCTTTTGCCGGCGAGAGGGCTTTTGTTGCAACCACGGTTGCGATCGAGTGCGAGGCGTCATTCAGGCCATTGACGAAGTTCAGGGCAAGGGCAAGGATGATGCCAAACAGGATGAGCGGCGCAGATCCGATCATGCGTGTGCCTTGGCAATGTCACCGAGGGCATGGCCGACATCGTTGCATTTCTCCATCACCTTTGCCATCCCCTCGTAAATATCCTTGAGTTTGATTATCATCAGGAGGTCTTTTGTCTTGAAGAGTTCAAGGATTGCCCGCGAGAGGAGTTCTGTCGAGAGGTTGTAGAGCCGGCTGATCTCCTGCACGTGAGCCCGGATCTCATCGTGATTTTTCATGGTGGACAGGCTGTCAACCGCTTGGGAGATCTCCGTTGTTGCGAGCATGATGAGGTAGGAGTATTCCTTCAAGACATCGTTGGTTGTGGGGATCTCGTAGTTGCAGAGCTGGTGGGTGACCCAGTCAATCCGGTCGAGCACATCGTCAAGGACCGGTGCAAGACGGGAAATCTCTTCGGGTTCGAGCGGGGTGATGAGCGACTCGTCCAGCTGCTCGAAGATCTTCCGGGTGATCTCGTCCCCGTGATGCTCAAGCTGCCGCACCTTGTGTGCCTTCTCCGTCCCCTGGGGGAGTTCATGGGTGATCTCGTCGAGCGTAGCCGAAGCTTCGGCGATCTTGTCTGCCATCTCCCTGAACAGCACCAGGAAGATCCTGTCCTCGGGAAGGATCAGGTCGCGGATACGCATAGCATGTGATGGTTATTTCGGGATGATAAAAAAGTACCTGTAAAAAAAGCAAAACTGCCAGAAATTATCCAGGTTCAGGATTCCCGGTACCCGTCATAGGGAAGGTGGATCTCGAACCGTGCACCTTTCCCCGGTGTCCCGGTCTCCCGGATGGTGATGTCGGTGATTGCGAGGATCTCGCGGACAAGGAAGAGGCCCATGCCGGTATTGGTGCCGTGGGCAAAGGAGAAGATCCGCTCCTTGTCCTCCGGAAGAATACCCACCCCGTCATCCTCACATATGATGACCGGGGCATCGTCCTCCCGCAAGAACCGGAACCGGATTGTCGTGAGGGTTGAACCGTACCGGAGGGCATTGTCGATTAAGTTGAAGATGACCTTCTCGATGAGGGGATCGGCATAGATCTCCGAACCCGCCGGGATCTCGTTTTCCAGCCGGACCGTTCCCAGCGTCGTGTATTTCAGGGCACCGTTGATGCACTCCCCCACGTTATGCCATGCAGGGGAAGTGACCCCGATTTTCTGGTACTCGCTGGTGAACTGAATGGTGTTGATGGTCTTCCCGGCCACGGCAAGGCATTTCGTGATATAGCCACCCGCCGTCTCCGGATCGGTATTGTGTAGCATATCGGCAAGTTCGAGATACCCCTGCATCACCGTGAGATGGTTGAGGAGATCGTGTCTGGTGATACTTGTCATCAGCTGGAGTTTCTTGTTTGCCTGGGCGAGGTCACATTCAACCCGTTCCCGGGTGGTGTTCTCCAGCTGGAGGTCTTCGTTTGCAACCTGGAGTTCCTCGACCATCTGCTGCAGCTCCTCGTTCAGGGCCAGCAGGCGCTCCTGTGCCTCCTGCAGGTCAGTATTCTTCCGGATGGCCAGATCGTAGGTGGAGAGAAGTATATGGAGGATCCTCATCCTCCCGGCCCGGATGGTATACCGGTGGCCGGAAAAATCCACCTCGAGCTGCGGGCTCATATGCCCGTTCTCTGCCTCCCCCTTTTCCTGAAGAGACTCAGTTATTCTTGAAAAGACCGTTTCCTGGTCAAAGGGTTTGATGATGAAATTGTCTGCACCGGCCTCGAGCCCTTTGAGGACATCGGCAGGATCAAAGAGCTGGGTGACCATGATGACCGGGATATTTTCAAGATCCGGGTCCCGGCGCAGGTTCCTGCAGAGTTCGTACCCGTCCATCTCCGGCATCAGGATATCGGTAAGGACCATGGCGGGCCGCTCTTTTTTGATCATTGAAAGCGCAATTATTCCGTTTTCAGCAAGGGTGTAGGGGAACCCTCCCTTTTTCAGGATATGGCCGAGATATTCAGCCTGTGTCCGGCTGTCTTCCACAACAAGGATTGTGCCGGCAGGGGTCGTGGTCTCCATCATCATCGCCTCCCTTCGTTATTGTGCCGTGCAAGGATGCTGGCAACTACATCAAGAAGCCCCGTACGGTCGAAACTGCTCTTGACAATATACGCATCCGCACCGATTGCAAGGCCGTGGTTTTTATCCTCGGCAGAGTCAAGCGAGGTGACCAGCACCACTGGAAGGCGGGCAAGTCGTTCGTCCGCCCGGATCTTCTCTGTTAGTAAAAAACCGTTCATCCGTGGCATGTCGATGTCTGAGACGACAATATCGAACCGGAGCTGTTTAAGCATTGCGAAAGCCTCCATTCCGTCCGTTGCCGTTTGGACGTGATACCCTGCCCGTTCAAGGATGGTCTGGAGGAGGGCACGGGACGTAACAGAGTCCTCAACAACAAGCACGCTCTTTGTCAGGACCTGTTTCTTTGCCGGGCGGGAGTGGACCGGTGTGCCTTTCTGCGATTCCTGGATGAGTTCGATCGGGTCGAGGACGAGCGCTACTGTACCGTCGCCAAGGATAACCGCGCCGGTGATCCGCTTCACCCGGCGGAGCTGGGTGCCGAGGGGCCGGACTACGATCTCCTGTACTTCCATGATCTCGTCTACCGTGCAGGCGATCTGGCCGGCACCATAGGCAAGGATGATGACCGGGATGTAATTCTTCTGCTCGCCGGGTTTGTCTGCAGTCGGGATCCCGAGCGCGTCGGTCAGCCGGATCGTGGTGATCATCTCGTTTGAGAATAGGAGGGCTGACCTCCCGCCCTCTGTTTTGATGGCATCCGGGCGCACCCGTATGACCTGCCGGACCTGTTGCTTGGGAATGACATAGACCGCATTGCCTGCACGCACCACGACACCCCGCATCGTGGCAAGCCGGACCGGCACCGTGATCCGGATCATTGTCCCGGTATTCTGCACAGATGAGATCGAGACCGTACCGCCAAGGCGCGTTGCCGTGTCTTCGACAATAGCAAGGCCGAGCCCCCGTCCCGAAAGATCGGTGACGATGGAACTCGTCGAGAGCCCGGACTGGAAGACGAGCCAGAGGACCTCTTTGTTGGAGAGTTGCGTCTCTTCCTTTGCGGTGATGAACCCACTATCCCGGGCGATCCGCCGGATTGCTGCGGCGTCGATGCCCGCTCCGTTGTCCGAGACCTCGATATTGATCATGCTGCCGGAGTGCGGCACGGCACGGATCCTCACCGTGCCGCGGACCGGCTTCTTCTTCTCCTCCCTGATATCCGGGTACTCGATGCCGTGGTCGATGGCATTATGGATCAGGTGCATGATCGGGTCTTTGAGCGCTTCAAGAATACGGCGGTCCATCTCGAGCCCGCCGCCCTCGACTACGAGGTCCACCTGCTTGCCCGTGGTCCGCGAGTAGTCGCGTACAAGACCTGAGAACGGTACGAGCACGCTTCCTACGGGAAGGAGGACGGCATCGTGGATAAGGTCCGAGATGGTCTGGGTGCTTGCCTCAAGAGCCGCGTTATCGAGTTCCGTGTCCCGGATATGCACACCGAGATCGTGCTGGAGGGACGCGACAAACTCGCGGTTGTACTCCAGGAATTCGACAACTCTCCGGAGCGCCGGCAGGAGATCCGGTGGGATCTGGCTGCGCTGCTTGCCAAAGGAGGACTCCCGGAGCCGGTGGAGGTCGTTTGCAACCAGCGTGTTGTTCCACCGCCAGATGCCAAACCGGGTGACCATTTCTTCGAGTTCGCGCATGCGGTGGGCGATGAAGAGACGGGTTGTTAAGAGGTCGTCAGAGCCCGTGATGAGGCGGTCGAGTTTATCGGAGGCAACCCGCACAGTTCGGCTGTCCCACAGCGCGGGTGAGTAGACTGCCTTATCCGGGTGTGGTGCGCCCGGGAGGAGACGCGGTGCCTTGCCGCCATCCTTTTTTTGTGGTTGGAACAGATTGCCAGACGCCTCAAGTGGGGGAGCAGCCGGTTCTTCTCCGGCACCGGGCACCTCTGACGGTAAATCGTCCGCTGCAGGTTGTGGGGCAGGTCTGTCGGTATGTACCGGGCCGGCAGGTTTTCCTTCACCGGTGAGCATCCGTATCTTGCGGTTAACCTCTCCAACCGGTGCTGCGGGACTCGCCTCCTCCTGCAAAAGGTCGCGGGCAACATTGAGCGCGAGAAAGAAAAGGTCGAATGCATCAGCGTCGGGGATATATTCCCCTTTCTTCATAGCGGAGAAGACCGTCTCGAGATTCTGGCAGACGCTCTCGATCTCCCGCATCTGCACGGCCCGGGCCGCTCCTTTGAGACTGTGAGTCTTCCGGTAGGCCTGCTCGATGTGCAGCGGTGTTTTTTGCGGGCCGTCTTTTTCGATAGCGAGCAGGTTCTGCGTAATCTCGGTTAAGTGCTCGTCCGCTTCTTCGCGAAATGTCGCAATGAGCCGTGCCTGGAAATCCCGGTCTGTATCCATCATGGGAGGAGCACATCAGACATGGTACTGCTCGGTGATCTTCTTGAGCCTGATACCCAGCGTGTGAAGGTCTTCGGCAGTCTTCTCGGCTTTCCGGGTGATCTCGAGGTTCATCTGGGCAGCCGAGCGGATATTCTCCATGGCCTCGGAGATCTGGTCCATGCCGACCGCCTGCTCGTGGATGGAGGATGCAATCTCGATTGCTTCGTGTGACGAATCGGCGATCGAACGGGTAAGTACCTCGATGGCTTCCTTTGCATCGCTCGTGAGCCGGGCAGCATCGGCAACGGAACTGGTCCCGCGATCGGTCGAGACCACTGTGAACGAGACGCCCCGCTGGATATCCGTCAGGATCGTCCGGATGTTCCCCGTTGCCTGCTTGGACTGTTCGGCGAGGTTGTGAATCTCGTGGGCAACCACTGCAAACCCTTTGCCAAGTTCCCCTGCCTTTGCCGCCTCAATCGAGGCATTGACCGCGAGCAGGTTGGACTGTTCCGAGATGTCCGTCACTGTCGCGATGATCTCCCCGATCGCCTGGC